>JAQTRT010000186.1 GCA_028711675.1 bacterium
ACATGGCGTAAAAACTCATCACCCGGCCGCGTTTGTCGTCATCCACGAGAGTTTGAAGCAGGGTATTGCTTGAGGCCATCTGGACAATGATGCCGAATACTGTAAAGAGCATAAGAAGCATGGATAGAGGAAGGGACCTGGATTGCGACAGGAGGCAAAGGCCGATCCCCAGGATGAAAGCTGAAAGGGGGATGATCCTGGGAAGGCCTGCCACGGTTTTTTTTGAAGCCAGAAAAATTGCGCCGGACAGGGCCCCGATCCCGGCTGCGGACATGAGAAAACCGAGTGTATGCGGGCCGCCGTGCAGGATATCGCGCGCAAAAGCCGGCATGAGAATGGTGTAGGACATGCTCATGAGGCTGATGAGCCAGAGAAAGAGCAGGATATAACGGATAGGCAGGAAATTAAAGGCATACCTGAACCCTTCTTTTAATTCATGGAGGATATCCCTGTCCGCTGTCTTTTTCCTGTGGGGCTTTATTTTCATGGCTGTCAGGGCGAACAGGACTGCCAGGAAACTGAAGGCATTGATAAGGAAGCAGAAACCCTCACCTACACCGGCGATGAGGATACCGGCCAGGGCCGGACCGATCAACCTGGCCCCGTTGAACATGGCGGAGTTCAGGGCTATGGCATTGCCCAGGTCTTCCCGCCTGTCAATGATATCAATGATGAAGGATTGCCGGACCGGAGTATCGAACGCATTGACCAGGCCCAGCATAATGCTCAGGCAGACAATGCTCCAGACCTGGATGGTATGGGTCAGGACCAGGAAAGCCAGGATCGCAGCCTGAAGCATGGAAAGGGACTGGATGATGATGAGCATCCTGTGCTTGTTCCACCTGTCCGCCAGCACGCCTGTAAAAGGAGCCAGGAGGAATACCGGGAACTGGCCGGCAAAGCCTGTGAGGCCCAGGATGAACGTGGAATCGGTCAGCCGGTATACGAGCCAGCTGACAGCCACCTGCTGCATCCATGTGCCGATGAGGGAGAGCCCCTGGCCGCTGAAGAATAAACGGTAATTCCTGGAATGCAGTGTCCTGACTACCTGTTTCAGGTCCAATGCTTTATCCTGTTTTTCTTTCATGTCCCTTGCTCCGTTCCGGAAAGGGAAATATAGTGATTTTTTTATTGAAATCAAATATATCTTTCCCGGTTTTTTATTCAGATTTAATTGGAATTTAAAATCAGGCGTGATATAATTGAATCCGTATGGTTTTTTTTAAAAGATTATCCCGCCTGCTGGCTGAAAAGAACATCCATTTCCTCGGCACCACAAGGAAGAAAAGCGTGGAAGTGCTTATTGCCGGAGAGATCAGGCAAATAGAAGAGAGCTTGTCGAAGCACAAGGAGGATTTTGCCACAGGCCGGTGGTGCGCCAGAAAGCTGCTGAAGAAGATAGGTGTCCGGTCTTCCAGTATACTCAAGGGAGGAGAAGGCGAACCCATCTGGCCTGAGGGCGTTGTGGGGAGCATCAGTCATACCAGGGGTGCCTGGTGCGCCAGCCTCGCCAGCCGCGAACATTACCTTTCCCTGGGCATCGATATCGAACCTCTTGCGCGGGATGTCTCCCGGAGCGCTGTGAGATACTTTACCACCATCGAGGAAAGGGAATGGCTGAAAAAGAAAAAGGAGAGGGCGCTGTACGAGAAACTGGTCTTCTGTGCCAAGGAAAGTATTTTCAAGCTCCTGTACCCGCTGCTGCGGTCAAGGTTCTATTTTCAGTCTGTTACAGTCTTCCCTCCTTCCCGGGGAACGCATTTTACAGCTCTCCTGAACAGGGACCTTAACAAGATTTTCCGGAAAGGAAGAAGAATAAACGGTTTTTATTTCCACGACAAGAAATGGATACTGGTCCTGACCTGTCTTAAAGGATGAAATAGTGTGAACTGGGATACCACCAGTATTGCGCCTGAAACGTCTTTGACCGACAGGTTCATCTTTCCCCGGTTATCTTCAAAGATGCGGAGGTTTGCCACTTTGTTCACCAGAAAATCCGGGTCTTTTTCCGTGTCGTTCTTTCCGATGCCCAGGTAGCCCAGGAGGCCTTTGTTTATCTCTCCCGTGATCTTTCCGTCCACTTCCACATGCGCGGAATCCACGCGCTGCGCTACGATTTTCATAATAAATATATTCTATCTGATGGAAATTAATGGAAATTAAAAGTCAATGGCCGGGATGTCGCCCTGTTCAAGTCCCTCAGGATACAATTTTAGCAAAGGGCCAATAAACTAATAAACCAGCCTGCTCTTTAAGCCAGGGGATTTGGTTTGACATTATATTTATAATGAGTAGTATTATGATTAAAGACACCATAAGGGATGATAACAGGACCTTGATCATGAAGAAGGTCCGTGTCCCTGGTCTTTTTCAAGGAGGCTGTCTTATGCCGAAACCAACAAAATCCGCCGGTGTCATCTGCACCGTTTGTTCGATCCTGGCTCTGGCCGGAATAATTCTGGGATTGATGAAATCCAATCCCCTTATCATCACCTTCTTCCTACTGCCCGGCGTGGTTTATGAGGTTTACCGGACAGAAGGAAAATCCACGAAATTATCATCCATTATCCTGCTTGTCGTCTTTATCCTGGAGATCATCCTTATCCTGTTTAAAATTAATATCGACCTCTCTAGGTTTCTGGGCCGGTCCAGCACATATGTGGCCCATTATAACATCCCTCTTGGCGATATCCGGGTCGTTGGGCCCGGCATCATGGTCGTGCTGTCAATTATCCTTTTCCTGCGCACGAACGGAATCTATACCAAATGGCTTTCCGTTATTATTTTTATCACATCGTTCGCTCTTATTTACACGATCGATCCGGTTAATTTCGGTAAATTCCTGAACACAGCGGTTCAAAGCATCCTGTACCGGCTCCATTAAGATCAGGATGGTAACAATGAAAAACTTTAAAATATATATTTTTCTTTTTTTTATCCTCGGATCAGCCGGATGCGCAGGCCAGAAAAGCGCTGTTAAAACAGAAGAGGAGGATGCTTCCCTGCTGATCGCCCGGATGGTCATCCGGAACCAGGAAAAACTGCCCAACAGAAGCCTTGCCGTGATAGAGTTTTCCCATATCAACGGAAATCCCGTACCGGAAGGCAGACTGCTGGCTGAACGGATCATCACGCGTCTGGCCCAGTATAAAGAGATCAAGGTCGTGGAACGGAACAAGGTGAACAAGGTCCTGGAAGAACAGAACCTGAGCCTGTCAGGCCTGACAGATTCGGCCATCATGAAAAAGATCGGAAAGATCCTGAACGTGGACGCCCTGCTCACCGGCACGCTGGCTCCGGTGGACGGTTATACGGAGATCAACGCCAGGATGATCCATACGGAAACAGCGCTCGTACTCTGTGCCATCCGCGTGAAAGAAAAAGGCCTTTCCTCCGGTACATCCGGTCCGGGAAAACCTGTCCAGGGCGTTGTGGAAACAGGGAACCCGCCTGCCGGCCGGATGCCCAGGGTCGATGTGCAGGAATTCCGCGTGGAAAAGAACAAAGAAGGACTGGGCAAGGGATACGGGACCGTAAAGATAATCGGAAAAGGGATCTATATCCCGTCGGATGAAGAACCGCTCCCTTTTAAGGACCTGACCTGGGTCCCTGTGTTCAATCTTCTGGACAGGGACGGCAATAAGATCACGGAATTCAAGGGCGGCTTTAAATACGGCGAATACGGCAATGAGGAGAACATTAAACCGCAGAAACCGTTCCCGTTCACAGGCGAGGACGGCCTGGTCAAGAAGGAATTCTGGGACAAAGTGGCATCCTGTGAATTCGTGAAATGGGGATATGTAAAATAAGGCTTGTCATATATTTGACAAAACATATTTTTCAATTATATTAAATACTATGAACCTTGTCATACGAAAAAGATCGCGGGTCTTTTTTATACTGGTAGCCTGTGCTTTCTTTACGCAAATCCTGCAGGCCGACATGAAGAACGATACGCTCGATATCCCTTTTTTTTCTATAGGTATCGAGGAGTTGAAACCCGGATTTTTTATTGATTTCAGCAGGGCAAGAGCTGCCAATCCCTCTCCTGTTTTTGACGGTCTTACCAGGGAGCAGCTCGTCCGTACGGAGCGGATGAAGAATCCTCTGGAGGAATATATCAAAAGGATCCAGTTCATCACGCTGGATAATACGGTCAAGCAGCTCTGCCGCCAGAATATCGAACGCCTCAGGAACGACAAGCTTTTCCGTTCCCGGAACAAAATAAGCGGCACGGAAGATCTCTCCTTTTATGCCGGATTATACTATTACGGTTACTGGACGCCTGTCTCCATCGGCAAGAGGCGGACGGATGATGCCATCATCAATCACGGTGCGGGTTCAGCGGGATTTGAACTTCCTTACCAGTCCATCTACAGCGCGGAACAGCTTTTTAAATATTATCTCACGCAGTATCCCAAAGGCAAGTATGTCCTGGCAGCTATGTTCAGCATTGCCCGGTGCAGGATACATCAAAAAGATTATGAGGAAGCGTATTATACCTATAAGTACGCTGTCCGGGTGGCTCTGCAGGATTACGAGTGGGATACAGAGGAGATCGCCGATACGATAGCACTGGAGCTGGTAAAGTATAATAAAAGGTACGGAGAGAACCTGGATATCCAGCTTCAGGTGGCCAGCGTCCCGGGTATGAAGAAGAACAGCGATTATGAGATAACGCTCGATGACAGGATCATCCGCATCAAGCTCCGGAAACGGCTCTGAGACAGGCGTGTTCTATGAAGTCCGGAACTTACCGCCAGGAGACAAGGTAAGTACAGACATCCCCGCCTTTTTTACGGCAGTTCAGGGTTGTGTCCTCTGCCACTGTGATGATCTCGCCTGTTGAAAATTTTTTAGCCGCTGCCTCGATGATTCCTTTATCGAATTCACAGGGATACGGATTCTTGCAGACCATCTTGATCTTTTTCTCCCCGATTTTTTCAAATCCATAATGACCGATGCCTTCGATCATAGTCCCTTTTTCCGGATTGAACATGACTGTACCGTTTTTCCTGTGGTTCATGTGGTACGCCACATCTATGGAGGCCAGGGCTGCCTCGATGGAGTTGACCTGGGGAGGCCATTGGGCTTTATTGGGTATGGACCTTCCGATCAGGTTCAGGGTCTTGGACCCGACTTTCTCGGATATGGTCTTGAATGAATCGAGCCAGGACTGCTGGGAATACCATTTACCGGGTCTGGGATCATCGATGCCGTGTTGTTTCAGGATATCGAGAGCCATATTCTTGGCGATCTCCATGCCGGCTACAACAGAAAGGATCGTTTCGCCGTTCACTTCAATACCTGTTTCAAAAGCTTTGAATTCCGCCATACTGACCTCCTTTCTTTATATTTGAATATTAATTGCCAGTACATATTTTATTATATGACATTTTAATTTCAAGCGAAAAATCATGGTCTCCAGCCCTTCCGGTCTTCTCTCAATTCTTCCCGATCATTCTCAGGAAATGTCCGCCGTAAAGCATCAGAAAAAGGCCGGAAAGGATCAGGGCCAGACCGTTGAAAAGATAAGGCACGGATTTTTCATGGCCCAGAATGAAACCAAAAAGGATGGCGATTAAAGGCGTGACAAAGACATAGCTCACTATGCGGAGGCTGGGTTCATGCTTGAGCAGGAAATTATAAGCAATGAAGGCCAGGGAACCCACAAGGGCCAGGTAAAGGACCGAGAGAATGGAGGAGACCGAAAATCCAGAGAACTGCATCAGCCGGCCCGGACCGGATATTTCCATGCCCGCCAGGCAGATAAAGCCCACAAACAGCATCTGGATGGCGCTGTTCACCAGGCTGTCCGGATGCACCTTGATCCTGTGCCCCAGGCTTGTGGCAAAAGCCCAGGATACGGAAGCGCCGATAAGCATGAGCATTTCCAGGTTAAAGCTTGTCCTGATCGATCGGCCGTTGTACATGAGAAAAGCCACACCAAGCAGGCCCAGCAGTATACCACCTGCCATAACAAGGGATATCTTTTTTTTAATGAGGACCCTGTCAAAGAAGGCCACGGCTATGGGAATGGACGCGATGATTAAAGCAGCCAAATAACTGTCCACTTTCCTGACAGCCACGGTCACCAGTCCTGTTCCGCCCAGAAGGAGAAAGGTCCCCATGAATACGGATGCCGCAATCTCTTTTAAGGTTGGTCTTTTTTTCAATCGGACCGTCAGAAGAGCGAAGAGCAGGAAGACAGAGCCTCCGATAAAGAACCGCCAGCCGAGTACAGTGAATGCCGGGATGGTGCTGACCGCAACCTTGGAAAAATAATATGTGGAACCCCAGACGATATAGATCGTGAAATATGAGAGAAGGATCAGGGGCAGGAGAGTTCCCGGCCTTTTCGCCCCTGGCCCGGTTGGCCCGTTCGTTTTAGTCATTTTCTTTCCTTTTTTTTCTTCGGGGTCCGGAAACGGCTGATCATGTCCACACATTCCTTGAATCCTTTCCTGGCCGCGATATCCGCTGCTGTATCCCCTTTTTTATTCTTCATCTCGGGATTAGCCCCGGCTTCCAGAAGGACCTGGAGCACGCCGATAAAACCGCCTTCCGCGGCTTCGTGCAGGGCTGTATGGCCGAAATAACTCTCTTTTCCGTTCACGTTGGCCTTGTTCCTGATAAGGATGAGGACTGCATCGGTATGGCCTTTTGATGAC
>JAQTRT010000187.1 GCA_028711675.1 bacterium
AAAATATTCAATATTTACGGAAAATTAATCATCGAGTTGTCCAATTCTGATAAATGGTCTGGAAGGGATAAAGATAATAATTTATTGCCTTCCGGTGTCTATCTTTATCAGGTTCATGAGAACAACAAGTATTATACGGCACGATCACTATCGCGCGATAAGGAAATTATAGCGGAGGGAATAGATGAGAATTTTTTTTATTACGGTTTTATTTTTATTATCCTTAAACCTTATACCGCTTAATGCGGGTGTTACAAATGTAGCTGGTGATAGGCTTGTCCTGGACCATGCGAATTTAGAATTGTTCGGGACCTATTCTTATAAAAGGATATCTTTAATTAATAACAGTACTTTGTCTGTTACATTCAGCGCATCCAGTGCCAATGGCTGGGGCAGTGTCCAGTTGAATGCAGACTCGATTTTTATTCAAAGCAACAGTATGATAAATGGCTTGGGAAAAGGCGGAGTCAATAATAATTCCTGCCTGCCGACCAAGGGAGGCGGCGGCGGATACGGCGGAAACGGCGGAAAATCCGGACATTCACAGAGTGTAGAAGGCAAAGCCTCTGGCAATGCTTATGATTTTTATAGTTTATCACAAGGCCAGAATGGAGCTGATGGCGTTACCGGCGGCGATGCTTATGATATTGGATTAGGCGGATACGGCGGAGCAAAGATCATGCTTAATTGTTCCTGCATGACTTTATTTGGTATAATTTCTGCCAATGGCGCAAACGGAAAAGACGGGGGAGCAACGATGGCCGGTCAGGTGGATGGCGGTGGCGGCGGTTCCGGCGGTGGAATAGGGATCATCGCCAGATCTATTCTTCATAAAGGATTAATTTATTGTAATGGAGGGAAGGGGGGAGATGGGACAGGTATGGGAGCGGGTGGCAATGGCGGCGGCGGCGGTTCCGGCGGCAGGGTTTTAATTGAATATAAGAATGCTGTTATTGTTACAAATAATATTCTCGCTACAAACGGACAGGGAGGTACAGGTTTTGGAATAGGAGCCAACGGATTAAAAGGAGATCACGGTACAAAAGTTTATAATATTATCCCTGACCCCCCTGAATTAATCACTCCTCTGAGCAATGCTGAATCAATGAATCCGCCGGTGTTTAAATTCAAGGCTGCAGATCCGGATACGTCGACCCTGTATTACAAACTTGAATTCAGCGCGAATAATTTCGCTACCTTTGATACGTTTGACCAGTATTCAAATCCTTCCGGCTGGTCCAAGGCATCCTATGCCAGCGGAGAAGAAGCCCAGTTCATTTATCCCAATAATCTGGATGAAGGGAAAATTTATTATTTCAAGGCTTATGCTTTTGACGGTTCTGTCTATTCCGATCCCACCTCTATTATCCCTTTTAAATGCGGCAAGGCTTCCAAGTATGATGTGGAATCAGGGAAAGCAGTCGAAAAGCACAATGTCCTCAGCCTGAACAACGACGGGATCAATGATTATATCGAGCTGACCATCAGGGGCAATACATCCGGCGATTCCATTGAGATTAAAATATACAATTTACGCGGTGATCTGGTGCGCCAGCTTCCGCTGAACCAGACCCAGTGGGACGGAAAGGATAATATGGGAAAACCCGTGGAATCCGGGACCTATATGTTCCAGGTGAAGATCGGAGATAAGATCTCCACGGGGCTTGTGACAGTGGTGAAATAAGCAGGATGAGATTGCATTGCCCCCTCGGGGCGCATTTCATAGGCAATGACAGACAGAGAGAGACATGACAGGCAGGTAACTTGAAAAACAGAAAAACAGAAGGCGGAGGTATTACTTTATGAAAAGGGCACTGTGTTCAATGATATTTTTTATTTTTATGGCAGCATCACTCTTTGCTGCCTTTGACAGCCAGCCCACGGCCAGGCCTATGGGCATGGGCGGGGCTTTTACGGCCCTGGCCAATGACCTGAACGCGCCCCTGTACAACCCGGCCGGGCTTGTGCAGAGCCGTAAGATCGGCGTCCTGGTCTCTTATGACCAGAAATATGCCGGCATCGGCCAGAACCTGAGCCACTCCTATCTGGCCGGCGGTTATTCCATGGAACAGCTCAGTTTCGGCATGGGCATCAATTTCGACAGCTACGCCATTTACCAGGAGGTCATGCTCACCGGTACAGTAGCTTATTCTATAGACAAATACCAGATACTGAACGTGGGCGCCAACATCAAGGGGCTCAACAGGAAATTTACCCTGTCCGAGGAGTTCAGCAGCGACCCCATTTTTGCGGACAAGACAAGCAAATGGAACCTGAGCGTGGATGCCGGTATCCTCTTCAAGCCCAATGATACCATCTCCATCGGCGCGGCCATGCTTGATATCATCGAGCCTAATATCGCTTTCGGGGAAGGCGTGACCGAAAAGCTTCCCTTTACCATTAACGGCGGTATCCTGGTCTCCCTGAAGAATTTCAGGATCGCCGCTGATGTGCTGTACCGCAACAAGGACCTGAACCAGAAAACATACATCAATGAAAAAGTGGGCGTTGAATATCTGTTCCTGAAAGAGAAATACGCGGCCCGCGCGGGATACGATATTAAATTAAATTCAGCTTCAGCCGGAGCTTCGGCCCGGTTCGGCATGCTGAACGTTGATTACGGATTCGTTTACCAGATGTCAGGGCCCTCGGATAATTACGGTTCGCACATTATCTCCCTCAGCATGAACTTCGGCATCAAGACCGGGATTCCGGGTTATATCACGGGCCAGATCTTTTCCGCTGAATCGTCCAAACCCCTTCCCCAGACAACGATCAAGGCTTACCAGGACGGCAAGCTCATTTCCAAGACCGTTTCCGACGAGAACGGGAATTACCGCCTGATGAACCTGATGGAAGGGAAATATGACGTAGAGGCGGAAGCTAAAGGTTATGCGCCCAGGACCATGGAATATAAATCGGTCTATGCCCAGGAAGAGACCGGGAACGTGAACTTCCGGCTCTATGATTCTCCGGGTATGATCACGGGCAAGGTCACGGAAATGGATACCAAGACCGGCGTGGGCCAGGCTCTTGTGGAAGTGAGGAAAGGTGATTCCATCGTGGGCAGGGGCATGTCCAAGGATGACGGTACCTACGAGGTCATCAACCTGCCTCCGGGACAGTATAATGTCATAGCTTCGGCCAAACGGCATGCTAAACTGGAAGTACAGAACATCTACGTGAACAAAGGGGACGTGCTCTCCGACATCAGTTTTGCCCTGCCTGAGGCGGAAATGCCGAAAGTGGCGGTCCTGCCCTTTAAAAATTCCACGGCCGCTGCCCAGCGCGATGATTACGGCGCTGCCGTGGCTGACATGATCACCACAGCCATTGTGAAATCGAAGAAGCTGAACGTCATTGAGCGCGAGAATCTGCAGAAGATACTGAAAGAACAGGAGCTCTGGCTCTCAGGCATGGTGGACGCGGGGACCACCAAGAAGATCGGCCAGATCACGGGCGTGAGCTTCATTATCACTGGTTCCGTGAGCAAGCTTGGCACCTTCATTGAACTGGATGTACGCATGCTGGATACCGAGACCGGCAAGATTGTTGTTACAGAGAATGACAAGGCTAATTCCGAAGAGCAGCTCCGGAGCGCCATTGAAAGGCTGGTCGTGAAGCTCGTGAAGAACTATTAAAAGGTCATAAGGGTTAAAAAGGCTGGAAAGGCAATAAAGGCGGGGATTTCTTCTTCCCTTTAGAACCTTATAAGCCTTTTTAGCCTTTACGGCCTTTTCCTGCCCTAAGGCCTTCCCTGTGCCTGAAAAATAATATTGACAATGTTTTTTTTTATGTTATATTATTTTTTTTATTGAAAACAGGAGAAAAACATGTATACATTCGTATTGATCCTATTCGTTATTGTGTGTATTCTGCTCATTTTGATCATTCTGCTTCAATCCGGTAAGTCGTCCGGCATGGAGCTGTTCGGAGCAGGCCAGCAGAACATTTTCGGGGGCCAATCCGCGGATATGCTCACAAAGATAACCACGGTCCTGGCAATCCTGTTCCTGGTGGGCACGGTCGGCATGGCCATGTTCCAGGCCCGGCGCACATCACTTGTGGACAGGGAACTTCAGAAACTGAAGACCATGATGCCTCAACCCGAGCAGCAGGCGGGTCCGGATACCAATATGCTGCTGAAAAAAACCAATAAATAATGTCAGATCATTGTGAAGCTCTTAATACAGATCATCATTATCCTGACCCTCTTTTCCGGCGTGTCCCTGTATGCCGGCGAGATAAATTTATTCGTTAATTATAATATCGTCACGTTCTCCTCCTTCGACCAGCTTCTGACAACTTCCTACAGTAATATCCGTTTGTTCCTGGAATACGATCCCCTTATTCCCCTTTATCTGGGCTGGAACAAGTTCAATCTCATGGACAAGCTGAAGGAAGAAGTGTTCCTGGACCGGGTCCGGTTCTTTGTCCTGGATGAGAGACTGAGCAATAATCCCGGCCAGGACGCCTGGTGCCGGAACATCAAGATGGAATTTACGCAGAAGATCTTTTCCGGCCTTACGCTGAAGACGCCGCTCACCAACATCAGCCGGCCTGAGAACAATATCAGGATACTGAATTTCAATGAGTTGACCAACATCCTGCTGACCGTATCCCGGAATAAGTTCAGCACCAGGCTTGATTTTAACGTGGACCTTTCGCTCTTCCTCTATACCCGTTTCGAGGATTTCCTGGCGATCCTGCTTAAAGACAGGAACCATACCTTTAACTTTTATATTTATTCGGATAAACCGTATGAAGTCCCGGCCGTAGATATCCATAATTTCGTGGACCTGATCTATTCCATCAGGACCAAGAAGAACCTGAACGAGGCTGAGACCAAGGTTTTTAACCTTACTTATCTTCTTTTTTCCATCAAGCTTTTCAGCCGGATCGATGACCTTGTGCTGAACCTTTTCCCGCTCAATACCAATCTTCCCAAAAAATACCATATTTCCAGCATGGAATACAGCATGGACAGTGAAAAGTATATCACTATCTTTGATAAGGATAATTTTATTACATTTGACGGCCGGAACGGTTACCTGAAGAAATGGCTCTTTTTCAGCAAAGGGGAGTGCCTGATCAATTTTGATTCTTTTATGGAGCAGTTGTATGTCAGGAGCGGGGACAAAACCGCTGCGCTCGAGAGAAAAGACCTGACATATTATAAATTCGATAACGGGATCAGCTTCAAGTTCAATTATGACCAGTCCCTTGCCGTGGAAAAGAACATCATCTTACAATACGGCAAGGTCCTTCTGAGCTATAAGGTCATCAATAAGGAAGGAAAAAGGAAGAACATAACCCTCCAGCTTGAGAATAAATATTCCCCTTCTCTTTACGATAACCTGGTCTCGTCCCCGAATCCCTGCGGTTTTTATTATATCTACGGTAAAAAAGTGAGCAGCAGCTGGGAACCGGAATATAATAACTTTGTGAACCTGGCGACCGGTTACGGGATCAACTGGGAGTTTTATAATGCCGTCACGGGCCTGGAATTTTATAAGGGATTTTATTACCATGTGTGCAGGATGTATTATAAATTTACCCTCCTCCCGTATGAGCAGAAGGTCATTACCGTGGCTTTCAGGAAGGTCACAGTGCCTGAAAAAGTCAGGGAAAAGTATGTAAGCCTCGTGAATGTCTCCACCAACCAGTATTGGGGAGATTATTCTGTAAAATGAGAAGATGTTTGTGGTCCCTTGTTCTTGGTTTAAAAACGAAGGACCATGAACTAGGAACAGGAGTTTATATGAATATTAAAGACGCAGCCTTAAGATTACATAAAAAATTGAGCGGTAAGCTTGAAACGCTGAGCAAGACCAGCGTTGACCGGAGGAGCCTCCCGCTCCTTTATACGCCGGGAGTGGCTTTCCCCTGCCTGGAGATCGCACGTGAACGTTCCCGGGTCTATGATTATACCTGGAAAAAGAACACCATTGCCATTGTCACGGACGGTACAGCGGTCCTGGGCCTGGGTAATATCGGGCCTGAAGCAGCGTTACCGGTTATGGAGGGCAAAGCTATCCTGTTCAAGGAATTCGGCGGAGTGAATGCCGTGCCTATCTGCCTGAATACCACGGACGTGGAGGAGATCGTGAAGGTCGTCATCAGTATAGCGCCCGGATTCGGAGGCATCAACCTGGAGGATATTTCCGCGCCCAGGTGTTTTGAGATCGAGAAGAAACTGATACAGGCCCTGGATATCCCTGTCTTCCATGATGACCAGCACGGGACCGCTGTTGTGGCGTACGCGGGGCTGATCAATGCCCTGAAGCTGGCCCGGAAAAAAATGGAAAAAATGAAAGTGGTCATCAACGGAGCCGGTGCTGCCGGTATTGCCATCACGAAGTTTCTGCTTTTTAACCGCTGCCGGGAAATCATCCTGTGCGATACGGCCGGAGTTATTTACAAAGGCCGTACGGGGAACATGAACTGGGCCAAGCAGGAGATCAGCCGGGTGACTAATCCCGGAAAGATCAAGGGCGGTCTGAAAGAGGCCCTGAGGAATGCCGATGTGTTCATCGGCGTCTCCTCGAAGAACGTGGTCACGCG
>JAQTRT010000188.1 GCA_028711675.1 bacterium
AGAGGTTGCCTACGATATCGCCTACGTGCTGCTCGGGCGTGTTGACCTCGATGGACATATAGGGTTCCAGAAGGACAGGCTTGCATTTTACGAAGGCTTTCTTGAAACAGGCTATGGCAGCCAGTTTAAAGGCCAGTTCAGAAGAATCCACGTCATGGTAAGTACCGTCGATAAGCCGGACCGTTACGTCTACGATGGGAAAGCCGGCATAGATGCCTTTCTGAAGAACTTCGATAACGCCTTTTTCAACGGCCGGTATGTACTCTCTGGGGATAGCCCCGCCTTTGATGTCATTGATGAATTCAAATCCGGCCTCAGGTTTATTGGGCGATATTTCCAGGACAACATGGCCGTACTGTCCCCGTCCTCCGGATTGCTTGATGTGTTTGTATTCTTCGGTGATTGTTGAGGTTATGGTTTCTTTAAAAGCCACCTGGGGCTTGCCCACGATGGCTTCCACGCCGAATTCATGCTTGAGCCTGTCCACGATGATCTCCAGGTGAAGTTCGCCCATTCCGGCAAGGATGGTCTCCTTGGTCTCGTCGTCTGTTTTAACGATGAAGGTCGGGTCTTCTTCAGCCAGCTTAATGAGGCCGCGGGTCAGTTTATCCTGGTCTGCGCGTGTCTGCTGGGCAATGCTGAGAAAAATGACCGGCGCGGGAAATTCGATGGCTTCGAGCAGTATGGGATTTTCCGTGTCGCAGAGGGTGTCGCCGGTATAGGTGTGGTCAAGGCCGATAGCTGCGGCAATGTCCCCGGTAAAGATCTCTTCCAGGTTCTCCCGTTTATTGGCATGCATCAGGAGTATCCGGCCCAGCCTTTCCTTTTTATCATGGGACGCGTTCAGGATATAGGAACCGGCTTTCATGGACCCGGAATAAACCCGGAAATAAACCAGTTTTCCCATGTGCGGATCGGTCTGGACCTTGAAAGCCAGGGCCGCGAAAGGTTCCGTGTCGTCGGATTTGCGTTTGATAACATTGGAAGGATTTCCCGGTTCATGCCCTTCGATACTGGGGATATCCTGCGGTGACGGCAGATAATCGGTAATGGCGTCAAGGAGGTTCTGCACGCCTTTGTTCTTGAAAGCAGAGCCGCAGACTACGGGTACGATTTTGTTGGCAATAGTGCCTTTGCGGATGACCCGTTTCAGTTCCTCTTCCGATATCTTCTCCTCGGATTCCAGGTATTTTTCCATCAGGGTGTCATCCAGTTCCACGGCCTTCTCTACCATGATGTGGTGGTATTTATCCGAGATCTCTTTGTGATCGGCGGGGATCTCCTCGGTGTGGAAATCCTTGCCGAGTGATTCGCTGTCATAGATATAAGCTTTTCTTTCCAGAAGGTCAATGACGCCTTTAAAATTCTCTTCTGAGCCGATGGGTATCTGGAGGGGAATGGCATTGGCCTTCAGGTCGTCTTCAATGTTCTTTAGCACGGCAAAGAAATCTGCGCCCACACGGTCCATCTTGTTGACAAAAGCGATCTTGGGGACATTGTACTTATCGGACTGCCGCCAGACCGTTTCGGACTGGGGCTCCACACCGCCCACCGCGCAGAACACGGCCACAGCCCCGTCCAGTATCCTGAGGCTCCGTTCCACCTCCACGGTAAAATCCACATGGCCCGGTGTATCAATGATATTGATCCTGTGGTCGTTCCAATAACAGGTGGTGGCTGCCGAGGTAATGGTGATCCCTCTCTCCTGTTCCTGTTTCATCCAGTCCATCTGGGCTTCTCCGTCATGGACTTCACCCAATTTATGGGAACGGCCTGTGTAGAACAGGATCCGTTCGGTTAAAGTGGTCTTTCCTGCGTCAATATGGGCCATGATCCCGATATTCCGCACTTTCTCCAGATTGATCATACGAGACATTGTTTATGCTCCTTAAACCCGTTTTTTTATAAATACAGCGGGAAGTTTAAATGAAATGGGAGTAAAATAATACTTTTTAAATTTAAAGTCAAATGAATTTTTTAGGGGACGGTGCTTGACATTTTGACATTTAATTATGGGAAATAAATAATAAAATTCATTTACACTATATATTTCAATATTCCTGACAAAATGTCAAGCACCGTCCCCCTCAACACATTATATTTCAATATTCCTGACAAAATGTCAAGCACCGTCCCCCTCAACACATAAATATTTGACTAAAATAATAGATATATTATAATAGAAGAAAGCAGATACAGGGATATAATCTCTGACGGAGGATAGGAACATGGAAAAGCGAAAGTTCATCAGGATAGACAGCCAGTTCATTGTCTGGTACCAAACCATTGACGAGGATGAGCTCTCCTTTGGCCGGCCCCAGTCCAAGAACATCAGTGCCGGCGGTATCCTGCTTGAACTGGATGAGAGCCTTAAGGCCGGGACCTGTATCTCTTTGAAATTCAAGCTGCCGAATATGGACAGGGAGGTCCTGGCCCAGGGCCGGGTTGTCCGGCAGCAGAGGCTGGGTTCAGGAAAGATCGATACAGGCATCGAATTCACCACGATCTCCGGTGAGGATGAGGACCTTATCGCGAAACTGGGTTCCTGAAGCGGTCCCTGGACGATGATGAGTATAATTATATTATTGACCCTCCTGCTTCTCTGGCCGTTAACCGGTTCTGCTGATTGGCCCATGTTCATGGGCAACCATTATCTGACGGGAAATAACGACGAGATCGTCCCGGATAAGAATTTCATGAACTGGAATTTTACAGGCCCTTCCTACCTTTACTATCCTGTTCCGCATAAAGGCCTGGTCCTTGTCAACTGCCTGGATAAGTATATCTATGCCCTGGATAAGGTCACCAGTGAGGTGGTCTGGAAATGCAATTTAAATTATCCTGCTGTTCGTTCCTGCGCCGCGTACAAGGATTATGTTTTTATCACGGCCGGGGATTATGTCTTCTGCCTTGATATCAGGTCGGGAGCCATCCTCTGGTCGCGCAAAGAAGGCGTGTCCGTCCAGCTCTCCACACCCATCGTGGCCGACGATATCCTTTACTACGGCAGCCGGAAGTTCTTTTATTCCCGGCATATCCGGAACGGAAGACTGATCTGGGAGAACAAGGATGTGAACATCTACGGCGGTACGCCGATCTACTGGAACAAACGGATCTATTTTATCTCCAAGGATTTTACCAGAAAACAGTCCCGGCTGCTCTGCCTGGCCACAACCAACGGTCTGATCCAGTGGCAGCAGGAGCTGCCTTCTGACGCCAATGTGTATACGCCTGTCGTGTATGATAAACATGTTTTCATAAGCTCTTACAATACCCTTTATTCCTTTGATGCGTTGAACGGCAGCCAGGCCTGGAAAAAGGAGTTCAAGGACCCTGTCACGTCCAATACGGTCTTTGCCAATGACACGCTTTTCCTCTCCGTCATGGACGGCAATATTTACACACTGGACCCTGCTGACGGCGGGATAAAGGATTCCTTTTCCAGTTTTAACAAAAGCGGCGCTCAGTTCGTTCTGGTGGGTGAGACCCTTTATATCCCCAATGAGAAAGGGGAGGTTCATGCTTTTCATTATCCAACCCGGAGCCTTCGCTGGAAATTCAAGACAGCTTTTTCCAATCAGGGAGCGACCATGTCGGCCGAGGACGGCCGGTTGTATCTGGCCACAGCCAATATCCTGTACAGCCTCTCCCCGGGAAGACTGCCGCCTGCTGCCAGTTATATCGCATCAAGCAGGGAGAATCCTAAGGCCTCTCTGGAATCGGATAACGGACCTGAACCGGGTCCGGGAACAGGTCTTTCAAGCCCTTCCCCTGCAGCCCCGCCCCAGCCTGTAGAAAAAAAGATGTTTGATATCCTGCTAAAAGATATAAAGGATCGTCCTGTCGAGGGGGAGGTTGTTATCAGTCAGGACCAGGCCTCGGTCAGATACAGGACACAGAATGGCCGGACCCGGGTCGAAGTGGAAAAAGAGAAAGGATTCAGCATAACAGCCCAGGCGCCGGAGTATTTTATCAAGTCCGAAACTATCCCGGCTGATGAGAAGAGGAAAAACATTGAAATGAACCTTGAACCCATTGTTCCGGAAAGGTCCTATGTGTTTAATAATATCGAATTTGAATATAACAGGGCGGAACTAACCCCCGCAGCCATGCCGGCGCTGGAAGCTGTTGCCAGTCTCCTCCGGGAAAAAGCGGGACTGGAGATCGAGATCAGGGGTTACACGGATAACATCGGCGGAAAGGAGTATAACCTGAAATTATCGCAGATGCGCGCTGAAAAAGTGAAGGAATATCTGGTGAAGCAGGGTGTTCTGGACCAGAGGCTGAGGATAAAGGGATTCGGTCTGGAAAATCCTGTCGCATCCAATGATACGGAAGAGGGACGGGCCCGGAACCGCAGGACGGAGTTCTATATCTTAAAATGACCTGTGACTGGATGAGAAAATTTTGCCACGAAGGCACAAAGGCACTAAGAAAGGAATCAGGGAACAGGAATCAGCAATCAGGAAAAATTTTAATTAATTCCTTTTTAATCTTCCCTGATTTCTGCTGACTGATTTCCTCTTTTTCGTGCCTTCGTGTCTTTGTGGCCGGTGTTTTTTAATCCTTGACGGAAAAGGAGTTTTCATGGAAAGTTATACCTACCAGCATGACATCAATAAGATTATCCACGGCGATCACCATGACCCTTTCCTGGTTCTGGGCATGCATAACCTGAAAATGAAGGATAAGGACTGCCTGATCGTCAGGGCCTTTTTACCGGATTCGCGGGAAGCCAGTGTCCTTCATTTAAAAACGAAAAAAGAATACCCGATGCAGCAGGTCAATAAGGAAGGTTTTTTTATCGCTCTGATCGAAGATGTGAAAGAGTTCTTTTTATATAAATTAAAGATTACGAATCATGAGGGTATTACCTGGGAGACCGTGGATCCTTACCGGTTCCTTCCCGTACTCACGGACTTTGACCTTCACCTGTTCAAAGAAGGGAATAACTACATGGTCTACAGAAAGATGGGCGCACGTGTGATGACCATTGACCAGGTCGATGGCGTTTATTTTGCCGTATGGGCGCCCAATGCCAGAAGGGTAAGTGTGATAGGCAGTTTTAACAACTGGGACGGGAGGCGTCATCCCATGCGCGTACTCGGTGGGTCCGGTATCTGGGAGATCTTCATGCCCGGGCTGAAGGAAGGTGACATCTATAAGTATGAGATAAAGACCCAGCAGGGGCATCTTTATCTGAAAGCCGATCCTTACGGTTATTATCATGAAGTAAGACCGAAGAACGCATCCATTGTATATGATATCAGTAAACACAAGTGGAAGGATCAGGAATGGATCGAGAGAAGGAAAAGGACCAATTGGCAGGAATCACCCATGTCCATCTATGAAGTTCATCTGGGCTCATGGATCCGGAGCCCGGACGATCCGGAAAAGTTCCTTGATTACAGGGACCTGGCCCATAAACTCTGTGATTATGTGAAGAAGCTGGGATATACGCATGTGGAATTCCTCCCTGTGGCTGAACATCCCCTGGATATCTCCTGGGGTTACCAGGTACTGGGGTATTTTGCGCCCAGCAGCCGGTATGGCGAACCTGCGGATTTCATGTATCTGGTGGATCATTTTCATCAGAATAATATCGGCGTGATCCTGGACTGGGTCCCGGCCCATTTTCCCAGGGATGACCACGGCATCGGCTGGTTCGATGGAACGGCCTTGTATGAGCACGCGGACCCGCGCAAGGGCGAACATCCGGACTGGGGGACCAAGATATTTAATTTCGGCAGGAACGAGGTCCAGAATTTTCTGCTCTCTAACACTTTCTTCTGGTTTGATGAATACCATATCGACGGACTGCGGGTGGATGCCGTAGCTTCCATGTTGTACCTGGATTATGGAAGGAAGAACGGGGAGTGGGTGCCGAACAAGTTCGGCGGCAAGGAGAACATAGAGGCCATTGAGTTCATGAAAAAACTGAATACCCTTGTGCACGGAAAATTCCCCGGCATTATGATGATCGCGGAAGAATCAACGGCCTGGGCCGGGGTCTCCAAGCCAACTTATACAGGCGGATTGGGTTTTACCTTTAAATGGAACATGGGCTGGATGAACGATACTCTCGTGTATATATCCAAGGATCCGATATACCGGAAGTTCCATCATGGTACCCTGACCTTTTCTTTGATCTATGCTTTTCACGAGAATTTTATCCTGGTCCTTTCCCATGACGAGATCGTGCACGGGAAGGGATCCATGATCAACAAGATGCCAGGTGATTACTGGCAAAAATTCGCCAATTTAAGGCTGTTGTACGGTTATATGTATACCCATCCGGGAAAGAAACTCCTTTTTATGGGCAATGATTTCGGCCAGTTCAGCGAATGGAACTGCACCAGGAGCCTGGACTGGCATTTACTGGACAATGATCTGCACCGAA
>JAQTRT010000189.1 GCA_028711675.1 bacterium
AGGGCGAGCAGAAGATATTAATTGAAACCCTGATAAAAGAAGTGGATATTCACAAGAACAAGGAGATAAATCTTACCCTCCAGATTCCCTTTGAATCCTTTCGGGTATTCATCCCCCAATGCGTCCCCAAGGGGATTTGAACCCCTGTTGCCGGCGTGAAAGGCCAGTGTCCTAGACCCCTAGACGATGGAGACCTGTTTTGTAATTTAGTAGGTTGGTATATTGGTCCTTTGAATTAACTTTTTTAATAACCAGTATCCAGTATATTGAATTGATAAAAGTCTTAAACTAACCTGCCAAATAAACCAACTTACTAACCTACCAGAATATGAGCCGCGAAGGATTTGAACCTTCGACACCCGCCTTAAAAGGGCGGTGCTCTGCCAACTGAGCTAGCGGCCCGACTAACGAAAAATCGCTTAATAATATTTTTTTTAATTAGAAAGTCAAGATATAATTGATAAAATATTGCCGGTTCAGCCGGAAAACAGGCATTGCCGGTCCTGTTGGCCTGACAGCTTCGTTTGGGAATACTGCGTATTCAAGAAAAGGGATTTTTATCCGATACAATATAGTAAAAAACAGGATCATTTGAATTTAAAATTGACAAAATGATAAAATTGAGTATAATATTTGCGTGAACACGGATGGGAGTGAAGTTTAACAGGATCAGGTGATAATGAACGGGATATTATTGCTGTTTTTACCCTCCCCGGAATAGACCATATTAAAATAAGGAACATGTATGAGAATCGTGAGCTGGCTTAAAAAATGGGGAGGGTATTTTATCCCTTTCTTCCCTTTAAAACGCTTCCAGACAAAGATCACTGTTTTTTTTATCCTGGTCATGCTTCTTACCTCGTTCCTGAGCAATTTACTGATAGGTGTTTTATCCTATAACAGGCGGTTCGACGAGCTCAGGCACAAGCTCATGATCATTGCCCAGACCGCCAGCCTTATGATAGACGGCGAAACAATTAAAAAAGTGCCGCTCAATAAAAACGGCGTACGGACCGAAGAATTCAGGGCTATTTCGGAAAAGCTGAACAGGATCAAAAATGCCAATCCCGATATACGGTATATCTACACAATGGCCAGGACCGCGGACAGGGATACGCTTCAGTTCGTGGTGGACCCGGAATACATCTATCAGGAGAAGGAAAAGACTCTCACCAGCTATCCGGGTGACCTGTATGATGCTTCCCGTTTCCCCGAGATGCAAAAGGCTTTTTACGGCCCCAATGCCGATACCAGGCCCGGGATGGATGAATGGGGCTACCTTATATCGGGTTATGCGCCGATCTATGACAAGACCGGAAGGTCCGTGGCCATACTGGGCGTGGATGTGGGGGCTGATAATATTTTCCTTATCAGGAGTGAAGTGTTCAAACGGGGTCTCCAGATTTTCGGGATCAGTTTCATCATCGCGGTCTTTCTGGGAACCATCCTGGCCAATGTCATCAGCCGGCCTATCAGGAAGATCATCGAAGCCACGCACCATATCAGCACCGGCGACTTTAATTATCACCTCGATGTCAGCAGCGGGGACGAGCTGTCGGAGGTGGCCTCATCCTTTAATGCCATGACCGAACGCCTGGCCGAATCGCGGGACAAGCTCATTTATTATTATTACCGGACCGTCCAGTCACTGGTCACCATCATGGAAGCCAGGGACCCGTATACCAAAGGCCATTCGGAAAGGGTCACTTACTTTGCCGAGTTGATAGCCAGGAGAATGGGCCTGTCCGAGGAACAGATCGAACTTCTGAAAAAAGCCACTTTGCTCCATGACATCGGCAAGCTGGGTATCCAGGAACATATCCTTTATAAAAAAGAGCGTTTGACCGTTGAAGAGTGGGAAGTGATCCAGAAACATCCCGGCATCGGCGAGCAGATCCTGAGCCCCATCTTTCCGGACCACGACATGCTCAGGATCGTCAAAGAGCACCACGAGCGTTTTGACGGTACCGGGTATCCGGATAAGAAGAACGGCGGGGATATCGGCCTCCTTTCCGCCATTGTTTCCGTGGCTGATTCCTATGATGCCATGACCTCGTGCAGAGCCTACCGTTCAGCCCTGGAAAAAGCAGATGCCATCCGGGAGCTGGAACAGAACAGCGGCTCCCAGTTCAACCCCAGAGTGGTCAAGGCCTTTTTAAAGATACTAAACGAAGAGAAGATACTCTAGGACGGACGATTAAGGCTGTTTTTCCCTGTCCGGGCTGCTCAATATCGTGAAAATTATATTTGACAATTATTTTATATTTATTATATTCAGAGATCGAACAGGCCGTTACAGGCCTGGTGACCGGTCCCTGGACAGGGTATTGGCCTGTCCGTACCTTTCCGGCCTCTGGCCGGGAGAACCCATATCGGGGATATAGCTCAGATGGGAGAGCGCTTGAATGGCATTCAAGAGGTCGGGGGTTCAATTCCCCCTATCTCCAATTTTTTTACAGGGGAGCATGGTCTTCCCCGCGCAAGACAGAAGGCTGTCCCGGGTCCCGCGGATGATTCCCGGTAAACGATGTGAAAGAAAAATAGCGGGTGACCGTGGAACGCCAAAAGGATGCTTATCCCTCCGGGAAATAGCCCTGACAGGAAAAGGCTATTTTTATGAAAACTGATTTAAACATAATTGATAATAGTGAAAAGATCATAAACCTTCTTAAGATGCTTCTTAAGACCAAAGGCACGACCTACCTCAGGAACAACCTGATCGAATATAACGGCGTCATCGATGAGATCCTGATCGATGAGTTTGCCTTCCTGGTCGATTACAAGATCCAGTTCGAAAAGACCGTGACCATCTTCTTCTATTACCTCGATAAACTGTATTATTTCAATTCGGAAGTGGTCAAAGCCCAGAACAAGAAGATCTATTTGAAGATACCCAAAGAGATCGTGATACGGGTCAAGAGAAAGACCAAACGGTATAATATCAAGAACTACAACCTGACCTGTAATATCAAGCTGATCAGCTCCACCCTGAACCGGAACATAACCCGCCAGATCAAATACGCAGGCATGAACCTGGAAGCCATTTACAAGGAGCTCGAAGAGGAGAAGCCGGACCTGCCGAAGATCATCACTCTCATCAATAACCACAAGAACGATGTCTTTGACGCTCTGAAGATCGTTCTGCCCGTGGAGAAGCTGGCGAACCAGGTGGTGATCAATTTTATCAAGACCTACAACAAGCCGTTCCTCCTGAACAACGGCCTGGAGGAAAAGAGCTACTTCGTCAATCCTTTCCCTGAACAGGTCCTGACATACAAGAACTACTTCGACCTCCTGAAGCAGTCCGACAAGCAGGAGGTGGATACGGACAAGATCGTCAAGACCCTTGTCGAGACCAGCCAGAAGAGCCAGGTTTATTCGGTATTATACATGCCCATTATCATTTCCAAAAAGGTGTTCGGCATCATTGAGGTGACGAACACCGTCAGTTCGCGCCGTGAGTTCGACCTGAACGCCATCGATTATTTCACCACCATCAGCGCCATCCTCACGGAAGTGATCATCAAGAACAAGCTGAACTCCATCGATGAATCCGCCCTGAACATCAAGGTCCTGGACCTGAGCCTGTCCGGCATCGGCATCGAGATCGAGGACCTTATCCTCATCAATTACCTGACCATGCAGTCCAGGCTGAAGATCAGCATGGACCTGGCCAGCGGCAAGGAGCTGTTATTCATCGGCGAGGTAAAGAACATCAACCGGATCGGCAGCAAGTACAAGATCGGCATCGGGATCGAGGAGATCCAGCCGGGCGACAGGACACGCATCATTAATTTCATCAACAAGAACTTTGTCAAGGATTACGAAGCTATCTGATCCGGACCGCGGAACGGCTTTTTCTCTCCGCCTTTTTAATTAAATTTATACACAGGGATTTTTCAGGATCACCATGATGCAAAAAGCCATAATCTTAATGAGCGGCGGGATGGACAGCGCGGTCACGGCCGGAATAGCGGCCGAAAGATACGAGCCTTGTTTCCTCCATGTTAATTACGGCCAGAGGACCGAAAAACGGGAGTTACGGGCTTTCCGGAT
This sequence comes from bacterium, assembly GCA_028711675.1. GTDB lineage: Bacteria > Spirochaetota > JAHITG01 > JAHITG01 > JAHITG01 > JAQTRT01. Next base: position 4,057 of record JAQTRT010000189.1, read on the forward strand.
GCTTGCCCGTTATTATCATGTTAAGGAGAGGCTTGTCACTGAACTGGGCCATTTTAAAAGCATAGGCGGATCAGCTCTCACCGATAAAAATATCAAAGTGCCGCGGGGATTCAGCCGGAAAGGCATACCCGTGACCTATGTGCCTTTCCGGAACGCCAATCTCCTTGCCGTGGCCGTGAGCTGGGCTGAAGTGATCGGCGCGGAACGGATATTCATCGGCGCCACGGAAGAGGATTCCGCGGGTTATCCCGACTGCCGGAGCGATTTTTATAATGCGGTAAACCAGTTGATCAGGAAAGGGACAAGAACAGGAAAGATCAGGATCGTCACTCCTGTCATACGGATGAACAAGACGCAGATCATCAGGAAAGGCATGGAATTGAACGTGCCGTTCCGGCTTACCTGGAGCTGTTATTCCCTGGAAAGCAGGGCCTGCGGAGAATGCGATTCCTGCCTGAGAAGGCTGAAAGCTTTTCAGGAAGCCGGATTTAAAGACCCTGTCCCTTACCGGAAAAAAAATCCCTGACGGTTCATTCCAAAAAAATATTGAAATACGAATATAAAAGCATTAAATTACATCCATGATCATACGATATTTAACAGCCGGTGAATCCCATGGTTATGCGCTGAACGTCATCATCGACGGTGTCCCTTCCAATGTGAAACTGCAGAAAAAGGATATCGATACTGAACTGCAGAGGCGGCAGGCCGGGTACGGCCGGGGCACCAGGATGCTGATCGAGACCGATGAGGTCACCGTTGTTTCCGGGGTACGGAACGGCATGACCACAGGGTCGCCTGTTTCCCTGCTCATCAGGAACAGGGACTGGGAGAACTGGAAGAACAAGAGCTATAAAGAGACCCTTGAGACCAAACCGAGGCCCGGGCACGCGGACCTTGCCGGAGCATTGAAATTTGACCTGAAGAACATCCGGGATGTCCTGGAACGCTCCTCTGCGCGGGAAACCGCTGCGCGTACGGCTGTGGGCGCTGTGGCAAAAAAAGTTCTCAGGGAGCTTGATATCGGTTTTTACTCAAGCGTGATCAATATCGGCGGGATCTCCTCACCTGTTAAGGATTATAAACAGTTAAAGAAAAATTACGATAATTTTAACCGGACTGAACTGCGCTGCATGGATAAGGAAGCTTCGGTTAAAATGAAGAAGCGGATAGACCAGGCCGTTACGAACAAGGATTCTTTGGGAGGCGTCATCGAGGTCCTGGTAGAGAACGTCCCTCTCGGTCTGGGCAGTTTCACCCAATACGACCAAAAGCTGGACGCGGCACTGGCTGCTGCCATTATGAGCATCCAGGCTTTCAAAGGCGTGGAGATCGGGGACGGCTTCAGCCTGGCTGACCGGACAGGCCGTACAGCCCACGATGAGATCTTTTATTCCAAAGAAAAAGGATTCTTTCATAAGACCAACCACAGCGGCGGTATAGAAGGCGGCATGTCCAACGGCGAAGATATCATCTTCCGGGCCGTAATGAAACCCATTCCCACTCTCATGCAGCCTTTGAAGACAGTGGACCTGGCTACAAAAAAAGCAGAGGCTGCTTTCAAGGAGCGTTCCGATGTCTGCGCCGTGCCTTCGGCTTCCATTATCGCGGAGAATGTCGCGGCCGTTGAGATACTGAAGTTCGTCCAGCTGAAATTCGGGGGCGATTCCATCAGGGAACTCCGGCTCAATCTCCAGAATTATTTAAAGACAATCAGATAAGACCCGGATATGCTTTTAAATGAATTGAAAAACAGGCCCATCCAGTACGTCAAAGGGGTCGGGGAGAAGCGGAGCCTTCTTTTCCGGAAACTGGATATCCATAACCTGTACGACCTTCTCACTTATTTTCCTTACCGGTACGAGAACAGGCAGAGCCTGACCCGGATCAAAGACTTAAAGTTCAATAATGAATGGCAGACCATTTTCGGTACGGTCATGGGTTATGACGAGTTCAAGGCCTTTAAGTTCAAGAAGGTACTGAAGATCCTGATCGCGGACGAGACCGGTCATCTTTCCCTCATCTGCTATAACCGCCATTTTCTGAAGAACGTCCTGAAGCAGGGGATGAAACTGTTCCTCTCCTCCAGCAAGTTCGTCAGGCGGTACAACGAAGTGCAGACCGCTGACTTTGATTATGAGCTTATGGGCGAGGAGGACGAGGAGTTCCTGAACATCCATACCAACAGGATCGTTCCTGTCTACCGCGCCACTGAGAACCTTTCCATAAGGCTCATCCGTTCCCTTATCTATCAGCATCTGAAAGAAACGGTCAACAGCATCGAGGACCCTATCCCTGAGCCTGTCAGGGAGAA
>JAQTRT010000190.1 GCA_028711675.1 bacterium
TCTCTCTTTTTTCAATTATCCCATGCTGATCAGAGAGAATATCTTTTTGGGCGGAACATTTAAAAGTTTTCCTTCCGGCCATACCATCAATGCCTTCAGCGCAGTGACCCCCTTCTTCCTCTCCCTTAAAGGGAAAAAATGGAGGTATGGCCTCTACGCTGTACCCATCCTGACAGGCCTGGCCAGGATCTATTATAATAAACACTGGCTCTCCGATGTCATTCTGGGTGCTTTCCTGGCCCTTTATACAGGCAGCGTGATCTGGAGGAGCAATAAGGAGCCCGGGAAGAATTAAGGGAACAGAGGGACAGGAATATCAAAGGAGATGTGAAATGAAAAGGATCATGTTTGGTTTGTTTGTCCTTGGCTTTCCCTTCCTTCTGCTGTCAGGGATCCCTGTCCGGAATATCCCTCTTATCGAGGTTGAGAGGAATTTTTATCATAAGCTGAACCTGGAATATCTGTTTTTATCCGGACCCGGTCTCAGGATCAATGTCCTGGCTTCGCCCCATCTCAGGACCGAACTGGCCGGGAACAGGATTACCATCATCCCTGAAGAGGACTGGACCGGCATGACCAGGATCAGGATCCTTGTCCGGTCCGGTCCGCTGGAACAGGAAATGGATATCCCCATCCGTGTGCGGCCGTTCTTCTATAAGGTCAAGTTCATTTATTACGATAAAGCAGCCGGGAAAAATGTTTTCCTGACAGGTTCCTTTAACGGCTGGAATAACCAGAAGAACAGGATGGCTTATGACGGGAAGACACAATGTTATACCAATTCTCTGGAATTGAAAGAAGGCGCGTATTATTATAAATTCGTGGTGAACGGCCAGTGGCTCTTTGATTATCAGAACAAAGAGAGTGTGGCGGACGGGTTCGGGTCCCGCAATTCCGTAAAACAGGCCGGGGACGGCCTGAAACGCGAAATGGACCTTATTCCCGCCGGCCAATACAGTTTCATCCTCCAGACAGCCCTTCCTGTTGCCTGGAACCGGGATGATGTCAGTGTTTTTGTGAATAATCTTTATTATACCAATTACCGGATATCCGGGAACCGGCTCATCCTTCCCATTAAGGATTACGAGAACCTTTCTGTTTTCATCACCCGTCCCGATCACCGGACCGTCTGTTTTTCGGATTCCAGCCGGCAGGCCGGATGGAAAAAGAGCGTGATGTATTTCTGCCTGACAGACAGGTTCAACAACGGCGACCGGTCCAATGACAGGAAAAAGATGATGACGGGAATGGACCCGTACTGCGATTATATGGGCGGAGACTGGAAAGGCGTGACGGAAAAGATCAAAGAAGGTTATTTCCAAAAGCTTGGGATCGATCTGCTCTGGATCTCGCCCGTGAATGACAACCCCGAAGAGTGTTACCGGGATTATCTTCCCCCTCATCTGTTTTTCGGGGCGTATCACGGTTACTGGCCTTCCCATCCCACGAACGTGGAAGATCATTTCGGCACGGAATCCGATCTTCGGGGCCTTGTGAATGCCGCCCACCAGAGCGGTATGAAGGTCATGCTGGATATGGTGCTGAACCATACCCATACCAACCACCCTTTTTACCAGTCGCATAAGAACTGGTTCGGCAGTATGTATACTCCGGATAAAAGGCTTAATCTCAGGCTTTTTGACGAATTCCCTTATACGACCTGGTTCGATTTTTTCCTTCCTTCCTTCGATTATGATAAACAAGAGGTCCAGGATATCATGGTGCGGAACAGCCTCTTCTGGATCAAAAAGTATAATGTGGACGGGTTCAGGCTGGACGCGGCCAAGCATATCCCTGTGCCTTTCTGGGAGAAACTGAGGCTGGCTATCAGGCAGGAGATCGAACTGCCTGCGGACAAACTTTTTTACATGGTGGGTGAATCCATCTTGGACAGAGATATCATCAATCAGTTCACGGGTCTGGAGAAGCTGGACGGCCAGTTCGATTTCCCGCTCTATTTTACGATACGGGACGCGCTGGGACTTGAAACAGAGGATTGTATCAGCCTGAACCAGGCTGTCACAGAGAGCCAGAAACAGTATCAAGGCCTTATGTCGGCGTTTCTCGGGAATCATGATTTCCCCAGGTTCATGGCGTATGCGGACAACGATCTGAAAAAGGGCTCGGACGAAAGAAAAGCGGGTTTCGGGCATTCCCTGAAAGCGGACCAGGCATCCAGTTATGAAAAGATCAAAACAGCGTTTCTTCTGATCATGACCGTTTCCGAGATCCCCCTCATTTATTACGGGGATGAGATCGGCCTGACCGGCGCCGCAGACCCTGATAACCGCAGAATGATGAGGTTCTCGGATTGGAACCAGAAAGAGAAAGACCTTTTTCAGTTCGTCTCGCAACTGATCCATGCCAGGAAGGAGCATCCTTCCCTTTATTCCGGTTCTTATATCCCTTTGCAGGCCGGGCCGGACCTGCTTGTTTATATGAAAATTTTTTTCAATGACGTGAGCATCATCGGTATTGCAAGGAAGAAACAAAAACTGGCCAGGATCAAGGTTCCTGAATGGATAACCGTAAAATCGGTCCGGGACCTTCTCACAGGAGAGAAATTATCCGTAAAGCAGAATCTCCTGGAAATGAGGAATTTCAGATATTTTATTTTAAATGCAGACTTATAATTATTTGGCTTTATGGATTATCAAGTGCAATCTGGTAAGTGATAAGCGGTTTATAGGGTGAAAGCTGATGTTTGCGGTTTTTCGGTTTGTGGAGCCGTAGTTTTCACAGGATGTGAAAACAGGCGGAACCCTCGCAGGGCACCACGGATGGTGCCCGAGAATGAGAAAAAACACAAACATCAGCTTTCGCCCATCCAGTAATCTGATGCACAAGCAGTTATAAGTTGTATTGACAAGTTGTTTGTAAACAATATATTCATTAAAGAACTGTTCAGAAGAAGAATATGAAAGATCCAAGATATTATCTGTCGATCCTGGCCGGCAAGTCTGTCATGGGAGTACTGAAGCTCATGGGCAGGAAAGCCACCTCCCTTCCGGGAAAGCTGGCTGTGGCTGTCTATCCTGAACTATTAAAAGAGATAAACGACCGCTGCAAAAAAAAAGTCCTGATAACCGGTACCAACGGAAAGACCACTACAAACAATATTATCAATCATATCATGAGGTCCGCGACCGGCCGCATTATTTCCAACCTGGAAGGATCGAACATGCGCCAGGGCCTGGCCAGTGCGTTTTTAAAAAATAAGAAGCCCGAATATGACTGGGGCTTTTTTGAGATAGACGAAGGCTCTTTTCCCGGGATCGTGAAATATATCAGGCCTGATTATGTGGTCGTGACCAATTTTTTCAGGGACCAGCTCGACCGGTACGGCGAGATCGAGACTACGGTATCCCGGATCCGGGACCACGTAAAGTCCCTGAACTGCACGTTCATCCTGAACGCAGACGATCCCTTTGTGGCCCAGTTCGGACAGCTCAGTAAGCGCGCTCTTTTTTACGGTGTTAAAAGGAACATGCTCAGCAGCAGGAAAGAGGTGATCGTGGAAACGCGGTTCTGTCCCGTGTGCAGCAGACGGCTCCATTACCGGTATTTCAATTACGGCCATCTCGGTGAATTCCGGTGTCCCTGCGGTTTCAGGAATCCGGCATACGATTATTATATTTCCCGTATCAAACAAAAGGCGAACAGATACCATTTTGATTTTTTCAGCAGGAAGAAGGTCCTGAAAGGACTGAGCTTTCCTTATACCGGGCTTTACAACAGTTATAACTGTGCGGCTGCTTTAACGTTCTGTTTCGCCGCAGGTGCGGACCCCGGAGTCATCCGAAAGTCTCTGGAAACATTCGAATATAAATTAGGCCGTCTGGAGGATTTCAGGTTCCGTAACACAACAGTTAAACTCGTTTTGGCCAAGAATCCCATCGGCCTCACGCAGGTCCTGCATAATATCTCGTTCGATAGAAGGCCAAAAGCCCTGCTCCTTCTGCTTAACGATAATATCGCGGACGGCCGCGATGTCTCATGGATCTGGGATGCGGATTTTAATCTGCTCGCTGAAATGAAGGACCTTAAGGCTGTTTTTTGTTCGGGCCGGCGCGGTGAAGATATGGCTTTACGGATCAAATACGCCGGTATTTCCCTGGATCTCATCAGGAGAACCGATGATGATATCCGGAGTTCTATCAGGAAGATATTGAAAGAAAATGTCGGGATCATCTATATCATACCCACCTATACCGCGCTTTTTGAAACAAGGAATGTCCTGGTGGACTATCAGAAGCACTTTGACCGGAAAGGCGGATAAATAGAATAACCGGATTTTATAGAGCATGAAGAAAAAAATGGAATTGAATATCGTTCATCTGTATCCTGATGTCCTGAACCTGTACGGCGACCTGGGTAATGTCCTCTGCCTGAAAAAACGGTGTGAATGGCGGGGTTTGAAAGTGAACGTGGTCAATCATAACGTCCGGTCAGGCCGGGGTTTGGAACGCGGAGATATTTTTTTTTTGGGCGGCGGGTCCGACCGTTCCCAAGCCATCGTTTATCACCATCTTATGGGCTTGGGCCCGGTCCTGAAAAAAGTGATCGCAGAGGAGAAGGTCGTCCTGGCCATCTGCGGCGGTTACCAGCTGCTGGGGCGGTGTTATGTAGACAGTGACGGAAAGGAGATCCCCGGACTTAAGATATTCGACTTCATCACAAAGAGCAGTAAGAACAGGCTGATCGGGAATATCATCATTGACAATCTCCTTGGTCTTAAACCATTGAACATCGTGGGTTTTGAGAATCACGGCGGCCGGACCTATCATGATCTCCAGGCTCTGGGAACGGTCAGGTCCGGTTTCGGGAATAACAGCGAGGACAAAAAAGAAGGTCTGGTATACAGGAACTGTATAGGCACATACATGCATGGCCCCCTGCTGCCCAAGAATCCCCATTTGGCGGATCATCTCATCCGGAAAGCTCTGGAAAGGAAATACGGGAATCAGGAACTCCGGGTACTGGACGATTCATTCGAGTATTCAGCCCATGATAAAGTAAAGAAGCTGTATTTATAATGGAAATCCGGAATAATACAGGATTGATGAAAAAGCCGTAATATTAACTGAAAATCCGGGTATTTTACTTCGTTTTTTAAATAATTAAAATATCTCTATTGAAATTTACTTCTTTTCAAGTATAGTATATCTTAATAGTATATTTGTGAAAAATCTTTTACAAACAGCCGGTTTTTGCTCCTTAAACATTCTTTTTATTAACCGAAAAATATATAAGAGAGCCAATTAAGCTGTTTGTCAGTAATCAATTCATTGTATAGAGGAGAAATAAGAGCAAAAACTTCAAAAAGGAACTAATATTATTGGAGTAATTTACTTTTATTATTGTACGGGAGAGGAATGTTTCTTGCAGAAAATATATTGTACTATAAAAGAGAAGGTATCCTTGAACTTATAATTTATGACGGATTTTTTCAGACAAAGAATTAAATTATTGTTCTATGCCTGGCTGTTCCTGGGATTTGTTGTGCCGCTTGAAGCCAAACATTATTTCGTGGATGATAACGGGAGCGACGCGAACAACGGTACCAATGTCAGTGCCCCTTTCCTCACCATATCCAAAGCTGCCGGGCTGATGATGCCTCTGGCCGTAAGCTCCACCTGCTATATCTTCCCCGGGAATTATTCTGAGCAGGTCGAGATCTATTCGAATAAGAATAACGGCTTCATGGTTTTTACACGATTATCCAACAGCCTGCCTGTTCTGGACGGAGCCGGCGCATCGAATGATATTTTTACCATAACCAATGCAAGCAGGGTCATCCTGAGCGGGCTGGTCATCCGGGCCTGCACCAACAGCGGTATCATGATCCTCGGGAACTCGGTTTCGAATTCCATCATGCAGAATGAGATCTATAATAATTCCAGAGCCGGCATCATGATAAGCGGTTCAGAAGCGGATTGCAACAGGATCGAAGGAAACCATATCTGGAAAAGTACAAGCCAGGACTATTGCATCTATATCCTGGAGGGCGACAGCACGGAGATCCGGACGAACCGGCTTGCGCAGAGCGGGATCTACAGTATATATTTACAGGGAAGCATAACGAATACCCGTATCGTGAATAACCAGATCTGTTCCAATTCGTACGGGATCTATATCAATTACGAAGGGATTGACAGGAACAGCATCATTTCGAACCGGATATGGAAGATAGGTCTGTTCGGTATTTATATTCAGCAGGGGGACACGAACAGGATATACCGGAACCTGTTTGCGGACAATTTATACGGAGTGTACGTGGATAACGGAGCTGACGGGACAGAAGAGATCAACAACACGTTCTTCCGGCATACTTACGCGATCTATAATCCCGGGAACGCGGCGAAC
>JAQTRT010000191.1 GCA_028711675.1 bacterium
GTTTACGTTAAAGACAGCGACGGCATTTACACGCGTGTGACAAATGAGTACCAGATCATGGGCGATGACACCAAACTGGACATGCTCTCCTACGGGACCAATGATGAAGAGGGGAATCCGGTTTACGGGTCCATTGACGGTCCCGTTATCCGGAACTCGCATATGTTTAATTTCAGGATGAGGTTCAAGGACCTTCCGTTCCGGTACATGGAGGAGAACATCACCATCAATTATTTCGGTCCTTATTTTAAACCAAGGTATTCCTACAGAAGAATAATATCAAGTGAACAAAGTATCGCTTTTAACCTTCTTTTTGATTTGAATCCATGGGCCACCTACAGAAACTGGCAGATAGGGACCGGTTTTAAGTTCGGCGAATCTACGCTTCCCAGAAAAGATCCGTATTATTTCAATAACATGAAAGTGCTCGAGTACAATATCGGGAAATACCTGGGTTCTCTCGGAGTTACTTTCAGGCAGGCCCATCTCTGGTCGCAGAATCCCAACCATCCCGATGAACGTCTGAATTCCTATTCGATCTATAATTATATCATTCTGACCATGAAATTCAGCCAGCGTACCATGGCTAACCTTACCTTACGGGATGTGAACAAGAAGCTGTATGAATCTGGATTGAGCAATATACGGTATTACGGGACACAGTACACGTTTAATTTCAAGACGTATATCGCGGAGGACGCGAGTGTTGAACTGGATTATATCCGGACCTATCCCCCTGATTCTGACTTGTACGATGCCACCTGGGAGCTGGATAATCTGACAAAGGTTTCTTTGCACGTTGATTTTAAATTCTAAAGTAATTTTCATGATTAAAAAAAATAAATTTTTCTGGACAAAAAGGAAAAATCGATTATAATATAATTTAAATACTGGAAAACAAAAAACCAACAGAGGAAAAGGGACTTTTAAAGATATCGTTAAGTTAAGTTCATTCAATGGATGAATTATATTGCAGAATACGATCACAAGAAAAGATCGTATATAAATAATTCATACAATGAATGAATTATTAAATAAAAAGGAGGTGATGAAAGAACATTCAGTATGTAGGTTCTCTTTTTAAAAATTTCAGGAGGTGTAAAGTAATGAGAACGATTTTTTCAGTTTTAATGGCATTAAGCCTGTTGGCCGTTGGTTTTCAACTGGAAGCCGGAACGACCAATACAAACTTAACGGTTTGGGCCACGGCTACTGTTGAATCTTCACCTATGGCTCTGACCATTGATATTTTCCGGCCCGGCCGGCAGAACGGGATCGATTTTGGTTCTGTACGCGCAGTGCTGGGAGATATCCGCTTTCAGGCCACGAACCGGGCTGTCCTGGATTATTTCCCGGGCAGTAACCCCATCTGGTATCTCATGGTCTATTCCCAGAACCAGGACGGAAAGACAAATGATATGGGCTTGATGAACGATGATACCAGCCCGACCAATTATGCACCCTTAAAGGTCTGGTGCGCCAACTACGGTCCGTCAGGTTTCGGAAACGGGAACAATCCCCCTTATGCGGGTTCTGAAGAAAATACTTATTTATGGGGAGGATTGGACTTGAACACGGATGGAGATAAGACCGATGTTTTTGAAACTGGTTCTTATTCAGAAGCCACATGGGACGCGGATTTTAACGGGGATGGCGATAAGATCGATACCTGGGATGCCACCCCGGCTAATCCCCTGTCTGAAGGCGGTGCGGGATGGAACTGGGTTTGGGATAAAGACCATACCCTTTTAAGTTCATCTCTGACCAAAAGAGTGCTCTGTTCAAAAGAAGGACAGAAGGATAATTCTCTGCCCAGCCCTTTCAATGCTTATTTTGCCATGGAAGCTGCTGGAATGAAGAATGGTCTCTATGATACAAAGATCACATTTGAGATGGATACTCAGCTCAAATAAGAGACTGTATAAAAGGGGCAGGTCCCTGACCTGCCCCTTATTCCCGGCCGGCTTTCCGATTCCGGCCAGAAGGAGGAAGACGATGAAGTTGATATTAATGGCTGTTTCTTTGATGCTGACCGCGGGAAACCTTTTAGGTTTCTCGGTTAATCCCGGAATCTTTGAGATCGACTGCAAGGCCGGAAATAAGGTTAATCTGCAATATGAATTACGGTGTACTAAATCAGTCTCGGAGTTCATTAAGGTGGATTATGAGAATATATCCGGACTGATCGATACGAACCATCTCCAGTTCCCGAAACAGGAGATCAGACTTGAACCCAACGGGGAGGCGTATAAGCTTAATATTCTGGTACGGACTCCTGTCCAAGCATCCCCTGAAAATATCCTGAAGATATCCTTTTATGATGTACCCAAAGGAAAAAGTACGATCTCCATTTCCACCCGCATCTCCACACGGGCTTATATCCGTTATACGGATGAGGCCAAGGTCCGCTTTCAGGTGGAGAATCTGGGATTAAAGACATTGGTTAACCGGGGCCAGACCATTCATTACCTTGTTGCCACGGTTAAGAACGAAGGTAATACTTATATTAAACCCAGAGGAACGATCCGTCTGACAGATGCGAAAGGCAGGGATTACCAGTATGAAATGAACGAACTCGGTCTGCCTGTTTACAGCAATAAGAGCCGGGAACTGGAAACCGTTATCAATTCCCTGCCTGAACCGGGTCTTTATGAGGCTGTGATCGAATCAGACCTGAAAATAACCGAAAAACAAAGTTCTACCTTAAAAATCAAGATCACAGATGACCATAAGATCCTTATTATGGACAGGAAAAAATGAATAAGCCGGTCATCATCCCTTTCTTGCTGCTCCTTTTTCTGCTGGCCGGAAGCCGTGAGAGTATCAGGGCGGATACCAACCTTGTCGAGGTCATGGCCAGCTGCACCATCCTGTCGCCTGTTGACCTCCCGGACCTGAACAATGACCTGGTCACGATCGTGGATTACGATCCGAACATCATCTATACACCCGAGACCAAGATCATCGTACGGATGACGACCATCCCTAATCTGAAAGCACGTTTCCTGATCGACGGCATCCAGAACAACAAGCTTTTCAACTTTTCGGAGGAGAGCAACGGCATCTATTACGGCGGATACAAGGTTCAGAACGAGGACGTTAAAAGAAATACGCGTTTTTCCGTGAAGCTGATGGATCTTTTCTCGGACCAGGAAAAATACTTCACATCCGACAGACTGATCCAGATCGACAATACCGTATATGAGAATGAGGATGCGGACCGGATCGTCATCTCCCGCGACGATCCCAGGACAAGGGTTTACCTGCTAAAAAATTCACTCTTCGAGGACGTGAAGATACTGATCAAACGCACGAACAGCTTTGAGAAAACCATTGCCTATGACTTCAGCATGCGTTCCGCCCGGTCCGGGAAGAAGCTCACGGCCTTCAGGAAAAAGAACAGGATGGACATCCATTTCCAGGTCTTCAACAAGGATAAGATCGAAGAGATCGGCATGAGTATGAACGAAAGCACACGGCTGATGATCTACCATTATGACGGGGTTCAGTGGATGCCGGTAGGAGGGGAACTGGACAGGGAAAGGCAGGTTATGAGCGCCGAGATCGATCATTTCAGCATCTATGCCCTTCGGGAGAAGGATGATATTGAATTCAAGATAGGGCCGAATCCGTTCACTCCCAATGCGGACGGGATCAATGATGAAGTGAAGTTTTATATTTCCAACAAGAACAGTGAAAAGGTCAGCCTGAGGATATTCAAACTGAACGGCTCGCTGGTACGGGAATTAAGCGTGGTGAATAACATACAAACAGGCATGGCTGAATCATCCTGGGACGGCCGGGACAGTGACCATGACCTTTGTGAGGACGGTATCTATATTTATCAGATCACCGTGGCAAAGAAACATTATAACGGTGTCGTCGTGCTGGCAAAATAAAAATGAGAACATTTTGCATTTTATTCTTTTTTTGCTTGTCCGGACAGTACTTGTTCAGCGCTTTCGATGTTCCTCAGATCGGGGCTAAATCCGTGGCTTTATCCGAAGGGTATTGCGCTGTCGCGGATAACGTGACAGCCGTTTACTGCAACCCCGGCGGTCTGGGCCAGCTCAGGAATAACCAGCTTTTCCTTTCTTTCGTTTCCCTGTACCAGGGTCTCGATGATTATATATACAACGGGTCCATTAATTTTTCCGTATACAACATAAATGTTGGCACTTTAGCTGCGGCCTGGTACGGCTTGTTCACGGAACTCTACCAGGAGAATATCATTGCTCTTTCTTACGGCCGTGACCTCTTCAGGACTCTGCTGAAGTATTCGCAGAGCGAACTGTATGCCGGGTTCAGCGCCAAAATTCTCCAGAAAGGGTACCGGGAGAACGGATATACCAGGATGGACCCTGTTTTTGAGGAAGGCCTTTCCCGGCTGGGTGTGGCTATGGACGCGGGCATGCTCTTCAGGATCAACCGGAAATGGCAGACCGGTCTTTCCTTCCAGAACATCAACCGGCCTGATCTGGGATTGAAAGAGAAAAGCCGGGTACCGCTCGTTATTACAGGCGCTTTAGCCTGTGACCTGGCCCCCTGGTTAAAGCCGGGGGACGGCGTTTCCTCTTCCCACTGGCTGGACCGGCTCAGGCTCAGCCTGGGCGCTCGGATCAGGGAAAAGGAATACAGATTATCTCCGGGAGTGGAATTCTCGTTCCTGCATATCTTTGACCTTTGTGCAAGCTACAGTATGGGTGAAAAACAATTCCAGAAATTCTCGGCAGGCCTGGGTTTTGTCCGCTCCTATCGCTATCCGTCGGAGATAGAGAAAAAGCGGGGCGGGGAAACGTACGAGGTCGTGGAGGTCGAGAAACGGCTTGTCTTTAACGTCAATTATTCCTTTGCTTATTATCTGAACCTGGCCCATCAGTTCACGTACGGCAACCATTACATAGAACTGGGGGTCCAATTTTGAAGAAGTGGTTTATGATAATCCTGTTCCTGGCCGGCCCTGTGCTGGCCGAACGCGGTCTGGTGATATGGGATATGGCTTATACCATCACCATGGCCCAGGACAAGGAGAGAACGCGCACGGAATTTTTCAGCCTCCTTTCCGCTCCGAAAGGGGACGCGTCCAAACGCATCACCAAGGTTTATTTTTATGCCTGGGAGGTCCTGTATAACAACAAGGACAGCCAGCTCAGGCCCCTCCTGGCCGACATGCATTCGCGCGGTCTAAAAGTGTATGCCATGGCCGGCGATCCCTCGTGGGCGGATAATTACCGGGAGACGGCCGAATGGTTCTGCCAGCGGATCCTGAACTATAATTCCGATCCCTATACCAGGAAAGAATCCAGGTTTGACGGTATCTGCTTTGACATCGAGCCTTATGCTTTATCGCACTGGGAGAGCAGTAAGTATTCCATATGGACGAATTATATGGCCATGTCCCGCGTTTGTTACTCCAAGGTAAGGAGTTATAACCAGAACATGGAGCCGAGTGTGGAGTGGGGCCAGTTCATCCCGTTCTGGTACGATACGGACGGCGATGCCATCACCAAGACCGAGGAACTCCAGACCAACATGGATTTTGTGGCTATCATGGATTATACAGTAAGCGCCAATAATCTTATCAGCTATGCTTCCAATGAATGCGGATATGCAGCACAGAAGGGTAAATATGTCGATGTGGCCGTGGAAACAAGGAGCAATGAATCCGCAGGTGTGACCTTTTGGAAATCCGGGAACAACAGTTATATGGAATCGATCCTGGCCCAGGCCGGAAATCCCACGACAGGGCTGGGGAAATATTCCAGTTTCAGGGGATTTACCGTTCACAATTATGAGAACAGGGAACTGGTGCTGAAAAAATCCTACCGGTGGTTCTCTCCCGCATCGCCGGAACAGCACAACAACAGTCCTGTGACCCATCTGGATTATCCTGTCGGGAATGAGGGTATCGGGTTTTATGACACTATCGAGGTCCGCTGGACCAACATCGAACTGGATGCAGAGACTGTTTCCGGCATGCGGCTTCAGGTTTCTTCCAACAACGGCAGTACCTGGAAGGATATCCCGGGTTTTGACGGCGTGGATGACGGCCGGTATTCCTGGGATGTTTCCGGCATAACACCGGGAAGCAATTACAGGATAAAAGTATCGGCCTGGGACAGCAGCAGCCATACGAACTATGATCTGTCCGACTACCGGTTGTGCATCAACATGGAGCCTGCCGTTAATCCTGACCCTTGGACCGATGAGAAAGATATGGGGAACAAGGCCTGGGGGCCCCAGATGGAATATGACAGGATCGATACCAACAGGATCCACGCGGCATATTATCTGGAATCATGGGACGGCCGGGGGATCTTTTATAAAAGCAGCAGCAACGCGGGCAGTACGTGGGATTATTTACG
>JAQTRT010000192.1 GCA_028711675.1 bacterium
AGTCCTTTCACACCGGAGGTATTCTCATTATGATCTGTCAGCAGCCGGCCGCTCAATTCCATGTCCCGGCCGTCTTTTTCAGTCAACGCGGCTTCCTGGATGATGCCGTCTTTTTCGACAAGCCCTTCTGCAGGTAAAATAACTTTTTTTATTTCCATTTCATCTTTTTTCTGCTGCGGGACCGGGGGAACAGGCGGAAGGGCTTGTTTGATGCTTCCGGCCGCAGGTTCAGCACCAGCCGCTTCATCCTTCTTCTCTCCTATAGATTCCAGGTTCTCCGGGAGAACAACCGGGACCGGAGCCGGTGAAGCAGCCGGAACTATCCGGCCAGGGACCGGCACGCGCGATCCGGTCTTTTCCGTCTGGGCGTTCATATAACCATAAAAATCGTTCAGGATCGTTTTTATGACCTCAACCTCTTTTTTCGTGGATTCATATGCCATCTGTGAGGCATGGGAAGCTATCTCCGATGTCTTGGCCATCTGGAGTATGGCATTGGACAGGTTCTCAAAATATGCATCGTATAATTTTACACCGCCGGTCTGCCTGGCTTTATCATAATAAAGAAAGATGAAGACGAACAGGATCAGCAGGGCCGCTGTCAGACCCATGATAAAACCGATGATCCCGGTATACGGTTTGATATACTGGCTGAAGGTCTCGCTGATACCGGCATAGAACGGGATGCGTTTGCACCGGCTGATGGAATATATCCTGGACTGGCCGTCCAGGTCCGCCAGGAAGAACCGTGAATCCCGGATATCGGAGAGGTTCAGGCGGGAATACGGTTTACTGACCCGGCCCGGGGCACGCTGATCGTACACGATGTTCCCCAGGTTGTCCATCAGGAAAAGGTTCCCCGTGGACTCGGGATAGTAACTCTGTACCAGGGAAAGCAGGATGTCGTAAGGGAACACAACAAGGATATATCCGTTCACCTGCCTGAAATTATTCTGTATCTCTTTGACAATATAAAAATAATATTTCTGGTCGGGCTCATTGAAGAAATAATGAAAGTTCCTGGTCAGGTCAAAGTCCGCTTTCAGTTCCCGCCTGCCGGAGGAGACGATGGTTTTACCGGTGGCCCCGATCACATAAAATCCCTCATAACGGTTATTCCCGCTCATGGCTTCTTTCATGAACCTTTGCAGATGACGGGGTTTCCGGTCGATGAGATACTGGAACAGAGAGACCCTCAGCAGCTGGGAATGGCTCAGGAGTTCCAGCCTAACGTACTCCTGTTCGAAAAAATTATCGAACTGGTTCGACAGGGACCGGGAATACTTCGTGAATTCGGAATTGGCTTTCTGGTAGAACAGGTTGGCCGGATTGGGAAGGTAGAAGAAGAACAGTACGGCCAGCAGGAATAAAATGCTCACGCCTATAATGATATTTTTCATCATTCTAACAATACCTTTTCTTAACCTTGTCCGCTCCCATCCAGGCTTCTCCGCACCCCGGCCGCAAGGCCGTTCCGCGGGAACTGCTACTTGACCTGATAATCCTTATAAAAATCACAGCTAATTCTATCTTCGTCATTTTTCAGCTCGATCACATCAAAATTTTTCTTATCCACTTCCTGTATCAGGTCCTTTAGCACCCTCAGGTCCAGGGCATACCGGCTGAAAATGAAAAAATCCTTGTTATTGATGAAAAAAATACTCCGATTATAGTTGGATGTGAGCTTTTTATACTGAATGCCGTAATTGCTGAAAATGGTCTCCAGATAAGTCGTATATTTCCTCATGTCGGAATAATAACCGTAATTATACCTTATATATGTGACCAGGGAGAGGACCTGTTGAAAAAGTCCGTTCTCGATCTCGGTCATGGAACGGATCAGCTTGGGAGTAGGCAGGAATATTCTTTCCCTGGCCTTGATCTCGCCCGGATCAATGAGGTTGTTCAGGTTCTGGATATAATCCGCATAAACATGGTTCCCGTAATAATCACGGGAAAGCTGCCACAAAGAATCACCCCGGGAAATATAATACGGCATCAAGACAAGGGAACTGGTCTCAGGCAGGGATTCCCGCTGGAACTCGGGCGTCTCCTGTGTCTGGGGAGCAGCGGCGCGGTTGTTTCTCAGCTGCTCATATTCTTCCCGGGACAGGGTCACTGCCTGGCCTGTCATCCCTGCTGCCTGGCAGACGACGGTCTGCGTGCATTCGCTCTGGTTGCCTGCCCGGTCAATTGCTTCCACCTTGATACGGTTCACACCGGATTGAAGGGGCAGATCGCCGGAGAATGATCTCTTATTCATGGAGAGAAGGACCTGGCCCGGATAACCCGTGAGCCTGACGATATCGCTGCTCTTCATCTCCCCCTTCACACGGATTACCCTGGTCTGGACTACAGAAGGCAGTTCGTTCAGGACCAATCCGGGTCTCTCTTCATCCAGATAAACGGTAAAGTTAGTCGAAACCTGGAAACCGGTCCTGTCAAACAAAGTCAAGCTGATATCGTTCTTCTCCTCTCTCAGAGTCAGACTGCAGATGAATTGATCCTTCTCCAGGCTCGTGATCCTGCCTGTATTCAGGACCACCCGGTCCGGATTCTTTTCAATAAACCTGACCTTTATTATCTGGTCCCGGTCAGCGGTGTATCGGGGATAATCCAGGGAAATAAAAAGCGGCGGATCCTTATCATATATGATATTTGTCCTTTTCATGCTCTTATTGCCTGCCTTGTCCTCCAGGGAGAACGTGAGGCGTGTGTTCTCTTTCAGGTCCAGGCTTACGCTAAACTCGCCGGTTGCCTGGTCCAGGGCTACTTCCTTCCCGGGATACTCCAGGATCTTAATAGAAGAAAGATTCTCATCCGCGAACTTACCCCTGACAGAAACCACGGGGCTCCTGGAATAAGCTGTAAAATCATGGAACAGGAGGGAAGGCGGCTGACTGTCGCAGATGATCTCCTTGATCATGAAGAAATGTTTATCCTCCCTGTTTCGAAGGTCCAGGCTCAGATAATTCTTACCCTCTTTTAACTTCAGAGGAAGGTCAAAACGGTATGTATTCCGGTCCCATGCCAGCGGGATCTTCTGCTGGTTCAATTCTGCTGACAGGTCCAGTATGTTCCTGAACAGGATCTCGCCGTTCAAGCTTACCTGGTTCCGGTCCGTATACTTCCGGAAATCACGGAACAGGACCGGGTCTTTTTCCGGGATAAATTCCACGTTCTTCCGGACCACGGTCTCATTACCGGCCTTGTCCCTGGCTGTCAGGACAAGATTGTTCCAGCCTTCATTCAGTTTAAACACTTTGGAAAAAGTACTGTTCTTGTAATCGATCCCGGCGTTCTCGTGCACGGGTTCCACCATGATGGAGTCGATGAATTTCTCCTCGAACCGGCCCGTAAGCTTGTAGTACATATTGGATATAGAACTGTTCTTCTGGTCCACTTCGATCTTGGGCGCCTGGCTGTCCTTGATCATAACGACAGATACGGAACTGGCCTGCCGGGCAATATCCTCGGCCACGACCTCGAACCTGTTCTCCCCCTCTTTTAGCTTCACAGGAACCGTGAACGTTTTCAATACCTTGTCCACGGATGCCGTCTGGCCCGATGGTTTCAGGTATATCTTCACCAGGTTATCCTCGAAATACGTTCCTGTGACATTGATGCTGTCAGCCCGGACAAAGGGGTTGATGTTGTCCAGATAAAGGATGGGCTTGATGGAATCGATCTTAAAAACGGTACCGGTTGAATTATAATTCCCTTTCCTGTCAAAGACATCGATCTTGACAAGGTATTCACCGTCCTCCAGGTCCCCTGTGTTCCATTCCGCCATCAGGCCGTTAAAGAGGCCTGTTTGATTGACGGTCCTGATGCCTGTGTCGAACCATTTATTGTCGTCCCGTTTCTTGTAAGAGCAGGTGATCCGCTGGACGCCGTCCTGATCGATGGCCGTACCAAAGATCTGCACCAGGTTCCGGCCCGCATAACCCGAAAGATTATGGTTGATCTCGATCTGGGGCTTCTCCTTTTTCATGCGCGTGATCCCGCCGCCGGCCGAGCCGATCCAGATATAATCGCCATCCACGGTAATGGTGGTAATGGACAGGTCCGGCAGTTCCTTCCGTTCCCCGAAGTTCTGCCATGTGTTCCTGTATTTATTGTAAAGGGAGATACCGCTGAACGTGCCTACCCACATATTCTCTCCGTCCAGGGCCAGGGTCTGGATAAAGTCGTCGAGAAGATTATTCCCTGTGTTGAACTGGACCCATGTCTCAAGATATTTATTCAGCTTGCTGATCCCCTCCCCTTCCGTACCGCACCACACATCATCGCCGTCAATGACCAGTGAGAGAATGGTATCCCGCTTGAGGCCGAACTCGGTATTGGCTGATGTAAAGATCTTCCAGAGGAACTCATAATACTTCAGCTGGGAAAGGCCGTCCCTGGTCCCGAACCAGATATCGCCGCTCCCGCCGCTGATGCAGTTGATGTTGTTCCCGGCTATGCCGTCCAGGGACGTATAGATCTTCCAGGTACGCGTGCTCCGGGAAAAGACCGCGACACCCCAGTACCGGGTCCCGAACCAGTAATTCTCCTTGTCCGCGTAGATGCAGGTGATGTTGTTATCCGGTAATCCGTTGGCTTTTGTGAACGTGTTCCAGGTCCTGTTTTTTTTATCGTACTGGACCAGCCCCTGGGCTGTGGCGATCCAGAGGTATTGTTCATCAAGAAAGATATCGTTGATAAAATTGTCAGGCAGCACATCCTTTTTACTGTAGCTTTTCCAGGTCTTCTCCTTCTTATTATAAACACTGATCCCGGATGATGTTCCGATCCAGACCTCATCCCTGTAAACAGTGATCTTCCGGATATAGTTATCTATCAGACCGTCCTTTTTCTGTAAATTAAGCCATTCTTGGGCATGGATGCCAGTAACGGCAGTGATCAGAACAATAATAATTAAAATAATTTTTTTAGACATAAATTCTATAGGGTTATAAAGGTCTTAAAGGCTTTAAAAGTATTAAAGGCCAGGAAATTCTTGCCTTTAAAACCTTTACTGCCTTTATAACCTTCCTCACGGTCCTCCCAGTTTTTTCAATTTACTCTCGGCACGCGCGATATAATCCTGGGCTTTAGCGTTATTCGGGTCCAGGTACGTGACCTGCTTCCATTTAGCAATGGCTTCCTGGAGGTTACCTGCCCGGTAAAGCCTGATGCCCTCGAACAGCAGGGCATCTGTATCCTGTTTGGATTTCCGGTCCTTCTCAGTCCTTATCTTGGAATACTGTCCATCGATCTCCTTGCTGAAATCCCTTATTTCCTCGTTGTACGGCGAATAACGGATGGCCAGGCGTATCTGCTGATAAGCGTTCTCCAGCTTGTTCTGCTGGTAATATTCCTTCGAGCGGTTGTAATAACCCTGGGAGATCTCGTCCATCCTGGTCCGCGCATCCTGGTAATACTTCCGGGCCCGTTCGTTCTCCGGCGCCACCTGGAACACCATGGTCAGGTACGGCATGGCATTGGTGTACTGGCCGCTCTCATAATTCCTGATCCCGTCGTTCAGGATCAGGTTAAGCTGGTCCCGGATGTTCTGTTCGCAGGTTCTCTTATATTTCGCGTCATAATTGTTCTTCAATCCCGGATTGAGCATGAGGCTGGCGTTGAACCGGACCAGTGCTTCTTTCCATTTTTTATCCGTAAAGAACTTTTCCCCTTCACCGAACAGTTTCTCCGCCTGGATGATCCGTTCCGCCTTGCTGGCTGTAAGCGTCACGAACCTGCGGGCTTCCTTGTCACCCGGACGGAGCTTGGACACACGGTCCCAGAGGACATAGGATTCATTGTACTGCTTCTCCGCGTACAAGGCCCTGGCTTCCTTCCTGGTACTGCTGATATAATCATCGATCTTGGATTCAAAACGGTCAAGGATGAAACGGATATCCTTATAATTGGTATTGGAATTACGGACCTTGATATAAAAATTCTTGGCCAGAAAAAAATCGCCTTCTTCTTCCATTTTGCGGGCCTTATTGTAATACTCATCGCAGTAACCGTCCCATTTGATCCGGGTAACCTGCATGTATTTCCTGATGAGCTCGTTTTCCGGATCGATCCTGTTGATGTCCGTCAGTATCTGCAGGGCCCGGCCGTAATTTTCCTCCCGGTACGCTTTAGCCACCTGGTTGAAATACTCGCTCACCTTGTTCTTGTTCTGCGTGTCCTTGATCTCTTTCCTGCACTGGTTCAGCAGTTCCGAGGCTTCACTGTGGCCCGGCTGGACCGCCAGCACCTTTTGGAACTCTTTTTCCGCTTCCTCGAAGAAATGGTTCTTATAATATTCCCTGCCCCTGGAAAGGTAGGATTCTATCCTGTTCCG
>JAQTRT010000005.1 GCA_028711675.1 bacterium
GTCCCTATTTCATCAGGATAATATCCATCTTCTCCACCATACGGATTCCAGCCATGTCTTATCCCATTATCAATTTCACGGTGTAAAATAACTTTTGATTTTCCATAATTATTAGTCCAAACATGATCCAACATCTTTTTACATTTTTTTAAAACATCTGATAATTCGTTAGGAGCAATGCTGTAAGCATCCATTAAAAAATTCACAAAAGCTCCATTCCCGTCAACATATTTTTGATAAAAATACACATCCTCTACCCATCCGTTTTTAGGATTTAAAATATATTTAGCTGTATCTATTACTATTTTTTTATACTTCTGATCCTGTGTCGCATTATATAAAGCACTTCCTATTGATAAATAACCGGCACCATTGAAAGGCAATTCAGCTCCAAAGGCAGCCTTGCCAGGCCTACCTTCCCATTTCCCTTTACCTTTATACAATTTTTTTTCTATGCCGGGAAAATTATTATCTCCATTCCATACCAATAACGCATCATTTAAATATTTTCTTTCTCCTGTAGCTCGATAAAGCCAGCAGGCGACTATTACCATTTGATTCATATTAGAATTAGTAAATCTTTTATCAAATTGGAATATCCTTTTTTTAACATTATACCATGTCCAATAACCGTCATCATGTTTTAATAATTTATCTTTCCTGGCCTTATCATACCGTTTTTTTACATTCATCAACCATTCGGAATTAGCCTGTCCTGTAACATCCCACCAATAAAGAATAGCCAAACAATCCCATGCTACATCATCAACCCATTCTCCATTATCAAGTTTTATTATATTCTTTTTTATAATAAAATTCAAATAAGATTGATCTTTCGTGATTTTATATAAATAGGATTGGCCAATCAGGCCATAAGCTCCTCTCCAATCGGGTTTATAAACAACACGGAAAAGAGAATCAATTTTTTCTGCCTGATCCATATACTTTGAAGAAATATATAATTTAAGTCCTGATTGATATCCTGACGCTATATTATGAATTAAAAATAAAAACAGAACAACAAAAGGTGCCAAGTATATCTTAGCATATTTTATTAATTCATCTTTATTCATAATTTTTACTTTTCAATTTGTTAATTAATCTGCCCTTATTAATGAAAAACTTAAATTCCGCTTTTCTATAATCCCCCTTAAACTTATATTCTTTAAAGGAAAAGAACATCTGGGCTATTTCTTCATTCTTAATTAATTATTATTTTTCAGCTTGATCGACATCATCTATTTCTGGCTCATCTAAGACCGCAGGTGTTTCTTCAAGAGGCCTATGCCTTATTTCACAAAGATTTTTCCAATTATCTTCAAGATAAATTGAAGATATATTAGAAATTTTTTCCAGTTCCTTTGATAAGGAATATTTCCAACTCACTATCTGAAAATCTTTCCCCATTTCTTGTCGTATAAATTTTGCTGCTTCTTTATAATCCCCATCACCCGCAACTAAAATAATACGATCAATATTTGAAGATCGTTGACTACTGAATAGAATTAATTGAACAGCTAAAGCCACATCAACACCTTTTTCATACTTAAAAAGATACTTATAATCACATGAATAACATTTTTCTGGATCTATGTTAACACCACATTGAATATTTCCTTTTTGAGCATCCTTACATTTAAAGTATGCCTGCCTCATTTTTGTCCTACAATATACATCAGCAAAACGCAAAGGAATACCATGTAATGTAAAGTTAAACGGGGGATTTTGAATTACTCTATAAAAACCAGATTGTGCAGATTTATTAACTAATTCATCCCATTCTTCTTCAGTTGGACGATGTTTCAATGATCGAATATCAGCAGCTGGAGGGAGAGAAGCAAAAAAATGTCTCGCATAAATATCCAACCCACTATTTTGAGCTTCAAGTAATTCAAGAATTTTTTCCCATTTTATCCTGATATATTCATTCTCTTTAATTTCCCCTTTTTTTCTTAAAAATTTTGAAAACTTAAATAATCCTATAAAAATATTTGAATTATCTACAAAAATTGCTGCTTTTTCTTTAGACATAATATTCCCTTTTATATAAAATTTAATATATTACTTTTTAAAATAAAAAGCCCCCTCTCTCACAACACCTTAATCCCCGCCAAATCGAAGAACTCCTTCAGTTTCTCGTAAGTGGTGGCCTTGAGGTCGCCGGGTTTGATTCCGCCTTTCAGGCTGCGAACCGGCTCTATCCCGGGCGGGACGGGATTGGGAGGCGGATCAGTCAGCTCGATAAATTTCTTTTTCCACTTTTCCAGCTCGCCGTCAGCCATGATCAGGTCCATGAGCAGTTTGAACATGAGCGCGGCATTGTTCAGGTATATCCCCCAGAATTTTTTATACTCGATCCATTTTTTGATGTTCTCCTCTGAATTGAAATCCTCGGGCGGCCGGGGGGCGGACTCAATATGCTCGACCAGCCTTTTCAGCTCTTCCTGCAGTTTTTTCAGTTTGGTCGCCGCCTCCTTATAGGACATTCCCTCGACATTCACCTTCAGCCAGAAAAGCAGGGGAGCTTCGGACACATCGTTCGCGGTCTGGTCGTCAATGCCCAATATGCGTTTCCATATCTCTATCTGCTCATCGATCAGTTCCCTGTCCTTATCTGTCCAGACCTCGGCCTGGCCCGGGCTGTTCTTCACAAGCTCCAGCTGTCTCTTCATGGCGGGTATGACATTGTTGGGATCCAGCAGCTTCCCTTTCAATTCGTTCAGGTCATCGGGGACCTGCAGATTGATCGTCCAGTATATGTTCCGGAAGAAACGGTCCATCTTCAGGTTCCGCGACACCAGGGAAACAGGCAGGTTTTTAATGTTCTTTCCGGCCATGGAGACAAGCTTATCCAAAGGGACCATGCTTTCTACGCCGCGCGTTTCAACAGGGATAATCCCTGTCCGGACAAGCTTCTTTAATTCCAATGCGGACAGTCCGTATTCAAGCAGGGAATTCAATGGTATCAGATCAGGCATAAGACCTCCTGTGAAAGAATCGCTTTAGACAATCTGAGCAATAAATTTATGAGCAGTCCGGAATGGATCGTCTTTCCCCTAAAGCAAGCGTCCCCTATTTTAAAAATATTATCCAGAGAATACTTCTTTTAAAGCTTTTGTCAAGTGATTTTCTGCGGGGCGCATAGTGAAGTGTACGTCGCACCGAAACGGTGCTCTGTACCAAAATGGCACTTCGTACGGTACCGGCACCGGATCTAAATGGTATCGCCATCTTTGTTAAACCAATTCATTCAGGAACACATAGGCAGGGCATACCCGGATGCCCTCTTTGTTTACCCAATCTGATCTCCCTTCCAACAGGATCTGGTACGCTTTTGTTTGCGGGAATTTTAATTTAAAATAGTGTAATGCCGGACTGATATCCTTTTCAGAGACCTTGCATTCGATAAAATATACCGGCTTTCCGTCTTCAACAACCACAAAATCCACTTCCCGTTTATCAGTATCACGGAGATACCGTAATTCCACATTACGTCCCTCCGAATCCTGTAAGAAATAACACCATTTCAGAAGATGACAGGCCACCAGATTCTCAAAACGCTTCCCTTTGTCTGAAACAATTGTCCAGTCTACATGATAATGCTTGGCTTCCTTTTTAACGGCGCGGATCCTGGGGCTGCCAAAAGGATAAACACGGAAGATCATATAAAGATTCTCAAGTATATTCAGCCAGCGGGTCACAGACTGATGGGATACCTGAAGGTCTTCACGTACGGCATTCACGGACAAAGGGGAACCCACCAGGTCCGGCAGCCGTATGACCATCCTTTCTATAAGGTCAATCTCATTTATTCTTTCCATATCCCGGAGATCTACCCTGATAAGCCGTGTTCGGTACTCTCTCGACCACCGTTTTACTTCTTTTTCATCGGCAGATAAAAAGGGCTCCGGAAAACCGCCATAATGGAAAAGATGGTCCAGCGCCTCTGCAGGGGAAGACCTTATCTCTTTTACGGAAAAAGGGAAACACCGGTAAAAATAATACCGGCCCTGCATGGAATCCCCTCCTTTGCGGTACAGGTCCAGACGCGCGCTTCCTGTTACCAGTATCTTTAATTCATTCCCGCGCTTATCATAAAGGCCTTTTACGGTTTGCTGCCACCGGCTGTATTTATGAATTTCATCCAGGATGAGATATCCCGGACCGGCCGGAAATTCTTCTTTTAATATATGTTCCCGGTCCTCCAGGGCATCCCACGTCATATAATGTTTCGTCAGGGGCGCACCCGCCTGTTTAATGATATGCTTTGCCAGGGTTGTTTTTCCTGACTGGCGGGGGCCGCCGATAAAGACCATCTTTTTCTGCAGGTCTTTTTTTATATGCTCCTCCAGATACCTGCGAACATAAGTTGGCATTTTAACCTCCATCGGAAATTACTCATGAGTAATTTCCGATATACCTTAAAATAATCATATTCAATTTTAAAGTCAAATAAATATTATAATTAATATTTCCCGGAAACTGGACTAATTACTTTTTAATAATATATTAAATCGGCTCATTATGAATGGGGAATATAATGAAAACAAAGATAGAAAAAAACCAAAAAACAATTTTAAGGCGGTGTTCTGTTTGTGATAAGAAGATCACAATAATCATAAATCGCGACCGGACCTATAAAAATGGTCATTACTTTGGTGAAATTAAAATTCCTGCCGGAAAAGGCAAAGAAAAAGAAGTTGAATACTGGGAATGCCCTGAATGTTATAAGGATCAGAAGCTTAAAAAGACAAGTTAAAAAAGACCCCCTTGCTGTCACCTGCCAGGATAGGGCCTGCCTGGAACCGGTCCGACCTGTCTGTCGCAGTATGCTTGTCCCACTCCTGCCGGAAATTTTTCCCTATGGAGGAGCCGATGGCGAATCCCATCAGGGTCCCGGCCACAGTATCTGAGAACCAGTGCATGGTCCCGCCTTCATGCGCATTCACGCCATAGAACATGTATCCCAGGTAAGTGATGCAAAGCACCTTAATGAGAGTGTTCTCATGATAAAAATATGCAAGGCTTGTCATGGCCGCGGTATTCACCATCAGATGGCCTGACGGCCATCCCCAGTGTACGCCGCCGCGCAGGAACCCGAACCTGAACTTATGGCTGGCACTCCGCATGTCATCATACGTATCCGGGTCAGGCGCTACCCTGCCTGTAAAGGCTTTCAGGGTCCAGTCATAGACCAGGCCTACAAGGCTGGCCTGGAGCATGGCGCTGCCTGCCGCAATCTCCTTGCTGTGATCTCCTATATTCCCGTAAAGATAAATACTGCTGCCAAGCACAAGGGGTGTAAGATAGCCTATATACGCAGCCGGATCAGCCAGGGCATGGGAATCCCTGGTCCGGTTGAAGTAAGCGTGCACTTTGTAATCCGTGTCTGTCTCGACCAGGATGACAGTAGAGAGTACGGCGCCTGTATGGAGCAGGATATTCCAGCCCGTGAATCCGGCAGCCGCGTTCCTGCCGATATCCGTGAACGGGTTCATGCGATATATCTTTTCTGATGACGGTTCCGCGGAATTCTGGGGGAAAAGAGGACTACTGCCAGCCAACAGAAAAGAAAAACAGATGCATAAAATAATAAATGCTCTCAAGTATTTCCTCCTCTGTGGAAATGAGAGGGTCTGGTTTTATATATTAATTCAAAATTGAATATACCATGATAATATTGATATATCCAATCTTGTAACGGCAGGTCTTTAGACCTGTCGTT
Organism: bacterium; assembly: GCA_028711675.1. GTDB lineage: Bacteria > Spirochaetota > JAHITG01 > JAHITG01 > JAHITG01 > JAQTRT01. The sequence continues at coordinate 5,726 of JAQTRT010000005.1, forward strand.
CACCTGTTATTCCGGCAATCACCGCACCTAAAGGTACGCCGCTGCTTTTGAGATGATATGTTCAACAGCTCTGAAAAAAATCAGAACCGTCCCCATTTCCTTTATTCTTTCAGTATCACGATGCGGAAGCCGTGGTAATACCAGTTGGAATAAGGAAGGCCCACGGCCCTGTAAGCTATCCGGATGGTCTTGGAGTCGAAGATCGTGGCTGAATTGTTGGCTGAGCCGCCGCGCAGGACCTTCCGGCTCCCGCTCTCCGGGCCTTTCGGGTCTTTGGCCGGGCTCTCTTTATAGTAGCCGCCGTCATACCAGTCCAGGCACCATTCCCAGACATTGCCCAGCATGTCGTACAGCCCCCACGGATTGGGCTTTTTCCGGCCGGCCGGGTGGAGGTCGCCCTTGGAATTCTGGCTGCTCCAGGCATAATCATCGCTCAGCACATCGCCCCAGTAATATATGTTCGTGGAACCGGCGCGGCAGGCGTATTCCCATTCCGCTTCGGTTGGCAGACGAGCCTTTACCTTGTACAGTTTTGAGAACTTCCGGCAGAATTTATCGGCTTCTTCCCAGCTCACTCTTTCGACCGGGAGGCTTCCGCCTTTTATCTTGCTGGGATTCTCGTCCATAATCTTCCTGTACTGGTCCTGCGTAACCTCATACCGCCCCATCCAGAACCCGGTGACCTCAACCTTGTGCCTGGGCTTTTCGTTCTTCGAGGCTTCCCGGTCATTATCGCCGGAGCCCATGAGAAAAGAGCCGGAAGGCACGTAAACGAACGGGATGCCTCCCACGGTCTTTGTCTCTTCCCGCCCTGAAAGGGCGGCGATGCCCGGACAATCCTGTCCGGTCAGCCTGTCCGCGTTCAGGATATTTGCGCGCTCATTGTAATCTTTCACGGCTTCCGTGTCATTGCACCAGGAGCTGCTTAAGATGTAATTTCTGGCCTGAGCCAGTGTCTCGGCCGCTTTCTCTTTCCGGCCGGAAGAATTGTAATAATCGGTCCGGTCGAAATATGAGAGGACGGTATTGCGGAAATAGGAATAAGCCGTTTCCTCGGCCTGCTTTTTCCCGGCCGCAAGGTCTGCCGCGGATTTCTTATATTTCGGTTCTTCCTTATCGGATACTTTTTCCAGAAGCTGCTCAGCCTCGCTGTATTTTATGAGCGCTTCGCTGAATTTGAACTGCGAATAAAAAAAAACTGCTTTTTGAACGGCCTGCCCGGCTGTCAGGAGACAGAGAGCATCGAGCCGTTCCCGGATGAAGGTCCGGATATCGGCCGGTTTTTCCCTTGAGGAAAGGCCTGATCTCCGGAACTCGTCATTTATCTTTTCATACCCGTAAAGGGCTTCCTCATACTTTTCCCGCCTGAGGGATTTTTCCGGTTCCCCCATTCTTTCTTTCAGGTACATTCCGTAAGAAGCCGCAATCCTGCCCTCCACAGAGGACCTGAAACCGGCCAGTTCTTCCTGTTTCGAACGGGGAACCTTAGTCTCCATGGCTTCAAGGGCCTGCCTGTATTTCCGCGATGCGTTCTCATACTCTTTGTTCGTGTAATAGCCGTCCCCTTCGCTCACCAGGGATTGGGCATAATCACTGATCATGGCCATGGCCGCACTGTCGGCCGGCACATTGAGCGGCTGCAGTCCGGGCGGTTTGCCCCATTCTGCGGGAGGCTTTTTTAATCCGGAGAGGTCTTTTACGCTTTCAGCGGTCACAGCGGCTTCCATGGAATATTCCGGCTTGATGAGCTTGCGTACGATCTCGCGTGCGTACCATCCCAGGCCGGATCTGTCAAACTCAGCTTCTACAACAGAGTTTTTATCCGGTTCTTTTGTTGTCCGGTCCCTTTTCAGGGCCTGGCTAAAGACACGGAGCTTCCCTTGTCTCTCCTCCAGTTTTCCGTAAACAATTAGGTCCGCGTCGAGTATACTGGCGATCTGCGTGAGGCACTGGGTCTCATCGCAGTTATTGGACATCATTTGTTCAGCCTGCTGATACATAACTTTAATGTCTGTCTCGGAAATCACACGGTATTTCCCGGCTGTTTCCTGGAAGAAATAAAGGACCAGTTTATCATGGAATTCTTCTGCCAGGGAAGCAGAGACGCCTTGTTTGGCTTCAAAAGTCTTGATGAAAAGCCTGGCCGGTTTGGCCTGAGCAATACCCGGGATAAGAAAAAAAATCAGCAGGAGCAGACAGGAAATTTTAAATCGCTTCATTGACGGTTTTCCTCCAGGAAAATGGGGACGGTTCTGATTTTTTAAAATATTCCATTTGTAGCACCGTACCTTTAGGTGCGGTGATTGCCGTATTAAAATCAGAACCGTCCCCATTTTCCCCATTATATGGGAATTAAAATAATTGTCAACGGCTTTCTGAAGCTTATACCCTTGTCTGTTATTAAATGTCAGGAACCGGCACGTTCTCCAAAAATAAAATACATTCGATTGACTTCATTTTATAAAAAAATATATATATTTGAAATACGGCGGCAAATAAAGGGCCGTATCCGGGACAGCCGGGGAAACTGTCCTTTCGGGATAAGGAAAGGGACGGAGGGAACATGGACTTTAATATGATACGTTTCTATCTTCTGGGCGGAGCCGTGTTGACGGCTTTTCTCATGCTCTTCCTCGGCATCTTTATCATGATAAAGAACTTTAAAGCTCCCCTGAACCGCAATTTATTCATCGCCTGTCTGGGTGTCGTGGGCTGGTGCCTGAGCGCGGTCCATGTGTTCTATAATATTTACCGGAACACGCCTATCCATCCTTTTATCAGCTTCAGGCTGATCTGGACCTGCTCTATCTTCATCGGTTTTGCCACGCTGAACTTTGCCTTCTACTATCCTCCCCGGTCCCGGTTCATCAACGGGAAAAGGGAATTCCTCATCTTCCTGATCCCCAGCGCGCTTGCCGTCCTCTTCATCATCGGTTCAGCGGACGGCATCATGCGGGTCCTGAACGGGAACGGGCAGATGACGGTCTTTCATGTGCGCAGGACCATGCTGATGGACCTCACGATCAGGAACAGCACGCTGGTCAATGTCAGGGTCGACCTGCTCAAGGGCGGGATCCTGTACGCGTTCCCCCTGTTGAGCACGCTCCTCGCCACGATCCTTGTCCTTTTCCGGAAATACCGGATACAGCCGGACATCCAGGGAAAGAACAAGCTGAAGCTGATAGGCGCGGGCATGCTCCTCACAGCCCTGCTGGCATGGCCTTTCGGGAACCTGCTCCCCATGTTCCTGAACAACATCAATTTCTACGGCATCGCTCTCATCTCTCCCATTATTATCTTCTCCTTTATGGCGTACAGCATTATCCGGTACAAGGCCCTGGAGATCGAGACCATCATCCACAAGACCATCATGTGGTTCATCGTCACCTCGCTTGTCATCATACCCATCGTGCTCGTCATTTTCCCGTTCTATAATTATTTTATAATGGCCGGGCCGACGCTCGTCACGCTCCTCGTGGTCCTGTTCGTCTATATTTTTCATGAGATCCACGAGCTTATCCAGCCCAGGATCAACCGCCTGTTCGAAAGGAACAGGGTCGATTACGGCGAACTGTTCCAGCGCATATCCCAGAACATCCTCTCGGCCTCCAGCACGGACGTTATCCTCAACACGGTCCAGGAGAACATTGTGCGGGAGATCCACAGCGAATTCGCCTTTTCCATGCTTATGAAACTGAACTATTATTACGAGCTGTCTGGCCGGTTCGGGAAAATGCCGGCTGACGGCATCGACCCCATCCATGCCTCCTCGCAGCTCATCAGCCTGCTGGATAAAGAAGCCAGGGTGCTGGAAGGCGTTTACGTCCGCAATTCGCCCGATTACGCGGCCGTCCGGAACGAAGGGTTCTTTTCCCGGTATCACGTGGAAGTGGTCGTGCCCTACAAGTTCAGGGACAGGCTCTTCGGGTTCCTGGCCCTGGGCAGAAAAACGAATTTGAAAGATTATACGAACGACGAGATAAAAATGTTCGAGAACCTGGTGAAGAACGCGGGCCTCTCCCTGTTCAACGCCGAGAACCAGGAGCTGTTCGTGAAGAACAAGCTGCTGGAACGGGACCTCTCCATTGCCACGGATATCCAGCGGTCCCTTCTTCCCACCGACACTTTTTCCGTGGAAGGGCTTGACATCAAGGCGTTCACAAAGCCCATGTCCGTGGGCAACGGCGATTATTACGACATCAAGGAGATCAGCAACGACCGGATACTGGTCCTTATCCTGGACGTTTCCGGGAAAGGCGTCAGCGCCGCGCTGGTCATGGTCATGATCCAGACCGTATTCCTCAACCATATCCTCTTCTACGAGGACCTCTCCAAGCTGGCCGGGAACATCAACGAGGTCCTGCTCACCCGGCTGAAAGGTGAAAAATTCGCGACCGCCATCTTTCTCGAGGTGAACACAAAGACCGGGGAGGCCCGGGTCCTGAACTGCGGCCATCACCCCCTCCTCCTCATGGACCCGGAAAAAAAGCTGACGAGGATCGGCGCCAATTCCCTGCCCCTGGGCATGATGGAATCGCTGAACGAAAAAGTGCTGGACATTAAAATACCGAAAGGGAGCCTGGCCCTCCTGTACACGGACGGCCTGGCCGAGACGAAGAACAGCAACGCGGAACTGTTCGGCGAAACAAGGATAACCGAGACAGCCCTCTCGAACCGGGACAAAGCGCCCGATGAGATCGTCAAGGCCCTGTTCCGGGAAGCGAAGGATTTCGCAAAAGAAGAACAGCAGGGGGATGACATGACCCTCATCGTGGTCAAGAAGAATTAATTATCCCCATCGATTATTTCATTATAATGACCGAATTGGAAAAGCCCCAGCCGTTCGGGACCTTGTCCGGGTTCCGAGGATCGGGTTTCCACTCCCTGTTGTCCACGACAAAAAGATATTCGTTCCGGCCCCTGGGAATGTCCAGGCTCAGGCTCCAGATACCGCGTTCATCTTTTTTCATCCTGTGCTCCTGTCGCGGATACCAGAGGTTGAACGTCCCTGCCACGCTCACTTCCCGGGCCTTCGCATCCTGGTACCGGAAAGTATAAGCTCTTTTTTTCAGCCAATCCATGATCCGGCCTTTGTCCCAGCCTCCGGGCCGCGGCTCGAACCAGAACACGCCGATACCCGGGAACCTTTTCCTTTCCTTCATGATCATAGCATGGTCCAGGGTCCTGATGATGATCTGGTCAGGGTCCGTGAACCAGTCATGCGAATAGACCAGGCAGATCCGTTCCTTATCCCTGAGCAGGCTGATCATGTAAGGAATGTCCGTCAGGGCCATCTTGGGCTCAAGCACGTTCCTGTCGAAAAGGTCGACCGGAAGGCCTTTCTCCTGATTCTTTTTTTTATACGCGTGATAATAATAATCAAAAGGGATCTGGGTCCATGTAGCATTGAAGATAATAATATCATCGGGCTTAATCTTTTTCGCCACATGTTCCGCGGCACCTGACCAGCCCTCGTTCTGGTGGAACACATAAAAGACCACGAACGAACCTGTTGCCGGTATCAGGACAAGGATAAGAATGACGGACAGGATGATACGGGACCCGGCCTTCTTACTTTTGAACAGCAGGCCTGGCCTTGTCAGGCTGTTCATTCCCGCTGCCAGAAGCATGTAATATGTCAATGTACCGGCAATGAGCGTCCGGTCCAGGAAAACAGGCCGGAAAAAACTGGCCAGCCATTCGCCAAGCATGGGACCGAGGAATAATAAAAGGAAAAGCAGGAGCGTGCCAATCTTTTTCCTCAATGCCAGGATACCCAGAAAAGCCAGTCCCCAGTAAAAAATATTCCACGCAGCAGGCAATGGTATCTCCCTGGGAAGAAAGGCAAAATTAAAATTCTGGAAAGTATAATAAATGCTCTCCCATGTCGGAAAGCTGAGCCAGAAGTCTCCCCGGACACGCAGAGTCTGCCTGATGAACGGACCGAGCCAGGGAAGCCACAGGAGCAGGGAAAAACCCTGGCCAATGAGCCATTTTCCCAGGAAACCTTTCTGTTCCAAACCCGGGAACAGGGATTTGGAAGTTCCAGCCCGCCTGAGGACCAGGCTCCCCAGAACAACTGTATTGATGATCAAAGGAAAGAAGATCAGCCCTATATTATGCGTGAGCATGACGCATGTCTGCGACACGGCATATCCGGCCCAGATAAAAAACGCTGACCCCTTCCCCGATCTTTTTCCTTCATCCGGCATAAGGAGGCATGCAAGGAAATAAAGGCCGGCTGCTGTGCTAAGGACCAGGAGGGAGTACATCCGTGTCTCCTGGGAATACTGGATATGGAACGGCGAGATAACCAGCAGAAAAAGGGCGATAAGCGCTGTCCGGTTCCCCAAGAACCTTTTACAGGCACCATAAAAAAAAGGAAGCGCGAGAAGGCCGAACAGGACGGAAAGCCCCCTGACCGCTGCCGGTGCAGTGCCGAACAGCCTCATCCAGAAATTAAGAAGGATATAATAAAAAGGCGGGTGCTGGTCGATCCTGATGATCCAGTCCAGGCATCTTTTCAGGTCGAACCGGGCCACCCAGATGCTGAACGCTTCATCGAGCCAGATGCTCTTTATGCTTATCCTGTGTATCCGGAGGAAAAGGCCAAGCAGGAAAAGACAGGATAGTATGATGAATGTTCTGCGGGATTTAATAAATTCTTTGATTGAATTAATGTTCTTCCTCCTTATTAGCGGGGACGGTGCTTGACATTTTGACATTTATATATAAGCATTATAAAAGGATATCAATCATTACGAAAAAATGTCAAAATGTCAAGCACCGTCCCCCTTAAAGAGATGATAACAGAATATTCCTGCTGCCACGCCCACGTTCAGGGAATCCGTACGGTTATGCATGGGGATGCGGAGCTTCACGTCACAGCTGCGGACCTCATCAGGGGTCAAGCCTTTCTCCTCGCTTCCCAGGAAAAGCGCGATCTTTTTTTGGTCCGGTGAATACCTGTCCAGGGGAACGGCATCAGGGTCCAGGACCGCAGCAGCCAGAGTAAATCCCCTGCTCTTCAGCGCATTTGTGAAGCTGTTAAAATTATCGTATCTGGAAAGAGGGATACGGAGGACCGCACCCATGGATACCTTCAGGCTCCGTCTGCTGAAAGGGTCCTGGCATTCCGGGCCCAGGCACACAGCCTCTGCTCCGAGCCCTGCTGAAGAACGGATGATGCTCCCGAGGTTCTCTTCATTATAGATCCTCGGGCAGATCGTCATGTACTTTGTATCCGGGTGATGTTCGATCCAGTCCGTAAAATCAGACAGGAGGGGCCTTTGGCTGGCGCAGAGCACGGACCGTTCGAACGGGAATCCCGCGACAGCCGAAATCCCGGCCTTATCCATGGCCAGGATTGGGAACCTGTGTTCCGACAGGCCGGTAAAATGCTCTTCCAGCTTTTTCTCGCAGAGCACGGCTAAAATGTTCATTTTCAGGGCAATGAGTTCTTCGGTAAGGAACTTACCTTCAGCGATCATCAGGCCTTCTGAACGAAGATCACGTCCTTTTAAATTGCTGAACAGGGAAATAAGCTTGGGATCATCCATTCTTTTTTAAAATTCCACTACCTCAGGCGATACCTTCCGGAACGCCGGCATGGCCTCACCGTGCGAAGCATTGACGTACGTGGGGTCGCAGACCACGTAAGACTTGCCATCGTACTTCACTTTATCCCCGCTCACTTCTCCGTTGAAAAGCACGGCTGTAGCCATGTGCTGGGGATAATGGAGCATGACCACCTTCAGCCCCAGGAGATCGGTCACAAGCTGGGCGAATATAACGGACCTGTCCTCGCAGTCGCTGTAAGGATAAAAGAGCGTCTCCTCGGGAAAGAACCATTTCTCACGGCCGAACTGCTCCTCGTCCGTTTTGTAGCTGAAGGCTTTCTGGACAAAGGCCAGGAGGATGTCCACAGCCTCTGTCTCCTTTTTCCCTTTCAGGAGAACGGCCAGTTTTTTCTTCATGTTCGCCTGTGAAGAATCGGATAAAGGAGCCCTGGTATAGGCGTCCACAGTGGTTTGCGGATAATCTTTGACAAAATCAATGAGCGCCTGGTTATACTGGACAGAGAGATTATATTTATCCTTTCCGTAATTAAATGAGAGATTCCTCTTCTTCATGTCCTCCTTGAGGAAAGGCCACTGCTTTACTTTCAGTTCAAGCCTTTTGTTCGCTTCAGGATAAGCTCCCGGATAAGTGAATACTGAGCCCATCTGTCCCTCATCCGGCATGGAGGAAAGCCGGTAAAAATTCTCGTTATCAAATTTAAAGAACGTTTTGCTGTACAGCTGGGTCGTGCACGGCAGGAGAAGATAGACCCGTTCGTTATCATAGCCGATCCTGGCCTGATACCCGGTCTTGATGAGCAGGAACCAGGTATACAGGTTCTGAAGGTTCCCGTCCTCCGGGTAAAGCTCTTTGGAGACCCTCTGGACGAACATCAGGTAAGCCCAGTCATTGACCAGGAAATTGGTCTGGTATTCATGGAGCCGGGTCAGGGTGTTCTTATGGTTCAGGCTGCTCACCTGCTGCCAGTACGCGGCAATGGCTGAATTCTTCATTTTAACCGGTTTGATGCTCTTTACTTTTTGCGGCACGACAATTTCCACGATCGTACCGAAAAAACCGAATGTGACCTTGAACTCATCCTCTTCCTCGCGGATGGGCGCGGGCTCGGGCACTACTGCAGGCACGGCTGCCGCAGCAGGCACGGCCACAACCACCACAGGCGTATTATCCGGCACAACCGGCTTCTCTACAGGCGCTACAGGCACGTCCGCGGGCTTGGGCTCGTCGAAGAGCTTTTCAGGTTCCTTGAACTTGGCTTCGAACCATTTTTCACTAAGGGTCTTGGAGAACTTCTCGTCGAGCATGCGGCTGTGCTTCTCGTATTTATCCGCGAGCTGTTTGGATTTCTCATTGAACTTCTGTTCGATATCCTTCCATGAAGTATTTAACAGGAAAAAAGAGAGGAAAAGAAGGGCAAATATCGGCAAATATTTTTTCATGACAGACCTCCTTGAAAGAACTCTATTAAGATATAAGCTAACGGTTTAAAAACCGTTTTCAAGAGAAAAGGAAATGTGCGGAAATGGGGACGGTTCTGATTTTTCAAGGTTGTTGAACATGTCATTGCGAGGAGCCTGTGGCGACGAAGCAATCTCAAATATGGAAAAAATGAGGTTGCTTCACCCTTTCAGGGCTCGCCATGACAAACTATCAAAAATCAGAACCGTCCCCATTTCCGTTTCACGGAATGCCATTGATCATTGCATTAAAGACCGCTTCCAGAAGAGGATTGGTCAGGGTGCCTGAATAGGTCATGGGACCCGGTTCTTCCCTGTTGGCCAGCAGGACGAATGAAAACACAAGGCCAGTTTTTTTTACTATAATATAACCTGCCGCGGTATTGACTCCCTGTACAGAGAGCGTGCCGCTCTTGACATAACAGGAAATGCCCTGAGGCGGTACGGGATCCAGGGCATGGGGGTGATGCCCCTGTTCAGCCAGGCTGCTGACGAACGGCTCTCTCAGCTTCTTCTCATTATACAGGATATTTAAAAGAGTCGCGATCTGCCGGGCCGTGAAACAATTGCCGGGATCAAGGCCGCTGGCATCTTTAATGAAAAACTTTCCCGGCTCCATGCGCAGTTTCTCTTCACAGAATTTTTCCAATACAGCCACGCCTTTGGACCGCGTGCCCGGCTGTGAATCAAATATGGCACCGAAATCCTTGCAGAGCGTTTCCGCGATGACATTATTGCTCTCCTGGTTCATCCTTCTGACTGTCTCTTTCATGGAAGAGGATGTCAGGGTGACCAGTGTCCTGGCATCCCCCGGCGCTTTTCCTTCCCTGGTCAGGCCGCTGATCCGGATCCCTTTACGCGAGCAGATCTCCCTGAAAAGCGTGGCCGCGTAAAGCCCGGGCCTCGAAACCCCGAGCCAGACATAATGATACTGCCTGTCCCAGGCTGTAATGGTCCCTTTGACAGTATAGGCATCGCCCCAGGGAAAAGGCCGGAACGACAGGTCGGGCCTTCCGGGAAGGGCTGAATCCGAGACCGTCACGTCATATTTTAATTGCGCGTATCCGGTCTTGGGAACAAGCGACAGGAGAGGCGGGTCGCGTCCCTCAACCTTTACATCGATCCAGTTGTAATTAACGGTCAAGGCGGAAGGAGGCGCGTAAAGGTTCCGCGCGTTCCGGCCGTAGCGGTTCTCCTCCTTATCAAGGAAGGAGACGTCGTAGACGATATCCCCTTCTATCTGCCGGATGCCCCGCCGGACCAGCTCGTCAGCCGCCTGTTCCAGGTGTTCAGTCATCAGGCAGGGATCGCCCCTGCCCGTAAGATAAAGATCACCTGACAGGGTCCCGTTCTTCAGGGAGCCGCTGGTCATGACAGGCGTCCTGAATTTATATTTCGTGCCAAGGAGCATCAGGCCCGCGGAAGAGGAAACGAGCTTTAACACGGAAGCCACCATGAGAGGCTCGTTCTCCAGGCGCGAATAAAGGGCTTCTTTCTCCGTGGCCCCGGTTATCACGATACCCACACGCACGCCCTTGTACAAAGAGGTTTCCAGCGTCTTTTCAAGGGATTGTTTTATTTTCAAACCAAGATTGTTCATCCTGTTTCCTCTCCCGCAAGAGAGGATGAAAACTGACAGCATTGTCCAAACAAATAAATAATAATATTTTCTCTTCATTAACATAGTCTCCCGATAAATTTATCGTTTGAAAAGAAAAATCAAGTGAAAAGATTAAAGGGGGGACGGTGCTTGACATTTTGACATTTATTAATTAACATTATTAAAATTATAAATCATTACGTAAAAATGTCAAAATGTCAAGCACCGTCCCCCCTTTAATTTGACAATATTTTTTATTCCTGTATATTCCCTGATGCGAGGAGGCACTCCATGAAAATAAAACAATTCATCATTATTTTTCTCCTGATCGCGCTCATTCCGGCTTGCGCCACGTTCGACCCTGGCCTGTTCCAGAAAAAGCCGGAAGCGAAACTGGAAAAGACCGATATCGATTCCATCACGCTCCAGGATATCACCCTTCTCTTTGACGTCAAGATCACAAACCCTTATCCCGTTGCCATTAACCTGGCCGGTGTTTCGACCAAATTCAGCATTGACGGCAACCAGTTCTTCGAGACAGGGACCAAGGACCAGCTGAAGATCCCGGCCAAGGACAGCGCCATGAACACCTTTAAAGTGAACCTGAAATACGCGGACATCATCAATATCATCAAGGATTATTCCAAAAAAGATTATCTTAACTGCGACATAGAAGGGGTTATCAGCCTGGCTGTTCCCAGGACAGGCATACCGGGAGTTCCGGAAAAGCTCGATTTTCCCTATAAGCTAAGCAAGAAGATCCCGGCCCTGAAACCGCAAATCGCCATCAAGGGATTCTCCATTAAAAAACCGTCCACGGATGAGATCAAGAAGGCTGTCCTGGCCAGCGGGAAAAGCCTGAATATACTGGATGTTATCAGCCTCGTGGACAAGCTCCTGAAAGGAAATTATGCCGAGGCGTTCAAGGTCGTGAAAGCCGAAGACCTGGACCTGAAATTCGACATTAATTTCAACATCGAACTGAAGAACGAGACCCAGAACAAGATCGATTTCAGCTACTTCAATTATGATTTCTTCCTCAACTCGGACAAGATGGTAAGCGGCCAGACCACGGACATCAAGACCACGGACAATACCACGCTCCTGGCCGTAAAGAACACCGTGAGCCTCCGCGCCTTCAGCCAGACTATCGTGAACGCCATCCGGGACAAGGCCGGCGATTTCAGCCTGAAGGGCGAGACCGCCATCAAGCTGCCGGACGAGATCAAGAAGGAACCGCTCAAGCTCAGCCTGGACGAAAAAGGCCGGCTTAACATCGGCGTGAAATAAGGCCCAACAGGACAGCCTAAAAAAGCTTGACTTATTTTTTATTCTTAATAAATATTTTAACATGAAAAGCAATACAGTTTTATTCGGGAATGCCCGGTTCACATTCTTCTCGGACCGCACGTTCAAAGCGGAATACGCGCCGGACGGCCGGTTCATCGACCAGGAATTATTCGTCACGGAAATAAACAACATTCTCCCGGTGGAACCGGAAACCATCATCCGGGAAAAACTTCTGGTCCTGAAAACAAAGGACCTCACCATCCATTACCGCTCCTCGATCCCGGGATTCCATAAAAAGAACCTGAAAGTTTATTATTCCATGGCCGGCAGGATGAAAAAATGGCGTTATGGGATGAAGGACCGGAAGAACCTGCTGGGCAGCATGCTTCATCTGTTTAAATTCCCGCAATTCACCCGGCATAAGGACCTGTCCCAGGGCGCTTTAAGCCGGAACGGTTTCTTTTCATACTATGACAAGACCTATACTTACTGGACCTTAAAAAAAGACTGGGCCGTGTACAGACACAAACCAGGATACCAGACCTTGTTCTTCAGCGGATACGGTCCTGATTATCAGAGAGGCCTGGATGAGTTCAGCCGGATCTTCGGAAAAGCGCCCCTGGTGCCTGTCTGGGCCTGGGGATTCTGGTATTCACGCTGGTTTGCCTATACCCAGGATGAGTTCATCGGTCTTGTTAAAAAATACAGGTCATCCGGGATACCCCTTGACGTGATGGTCGTGGACTCGGACTGGAGAAAGAACGTCTGGAACGGATACGACTGGTCTCCCAAACATTTTCCAAACCCGAAAAAATTCATCAGGCAGATGAAGGCTCTGGGAGTAAAGCTCACTCTCAACGACCATCCGGGATACAATTCATCCGAACCTCTCCCGGCATCGGACACTCATTTCCCCCAGGTGAAAAAGGTCCTGAAAAAAGACCCGGGTAAAGAATGGCAATGTAACTGGGGCGACCGGAAGGAAGTCAGGGCTTTCCTGGATATCCTGATCAAGCCCAAGCTGAAAATGGGCATTGATTTCTGGTGGATCGACGGATGGGGAGCGGACGGCATCTACAGGAACGAGGAATTCTTTGAAAAACACAGGAACGCGGATAAGATGGCTTTGGGTTCAGCCGGTTACGAAACGCTCAATCCCCAGATCTGGCTTAATTATTTCTATTACAGGGCAACAGCGGAAGTGACGAAAAAACGTCCCCTGGTCCTGACCCGGTGGGGCGGGATCGGTTCACACAGGTATCCTGCCTGGTTCTCGGGAGACACTTTCTCCACATGGAAAACGCTGAAGTACCAGGTTTATTTCACCGCCACGGCAGCTAATGTACAGACGCATTACTGGTCCCATGATCTGGGCGGGTTCCTGGGCCATAAAATATCCGGGAAACTGTTCCTGCGCTGGACCCAGTTCGGAGCCTTCTCCCCTGTCATGCGCACGCACAGCGAACACGGCATCAGGGAACCGTGGAATTTCGATAAAGAGACCCTGGACATATTCAGGAAATACGTAAGACTGCGGTATAGAATGATCCCGTACTTTTATTCCTGCTCCATGCTCTCTTATCTGAAAAACATTCCTCTCTTCCGCGCCATGTATTATTCCTATCCGGAAGAGAAGGAATCATACAAGTTCAAACACCAGTACATGATCGGCGACTCTGTCCTGGCCGCGCCTGTGACAGGATGGCGCTGTTCCAAGAAGGTCTTTTTTCCTGCCGGCGAATGGATCGGCATCGAGAACATGTTCGTGACCATGGGCCGGAGCATCCGGAAGCTGAAAGTGCCCGTTTCCCAGATCCCCCTCTTTGTAAAAAAAGGCGCTATTATCCCGACAGGTCAGGACCAGCGGTATGTGGGAGAGAAGAAGAACAATGTGCTCCGGTTCGAGATATTCCCGGACAAGGAGAGCTCCTTCGATTATTATGAGGACGACGGTATAACGGACGATTATAAAAATGAAAAATACATCAGGATCAGGGTGAATGTCCGGTCAGAGGATGACCGGATCACTGTCGATCTGGGTAAAATGGAAGGATCGTATCAGGGCCTGATCAGGAAAAGGAAGCTGGAGATCGTGCTTCATATATTGGAAGAAAGGGAGATCAGCAGGTCGACCGTAAATAAAAAACCGTGTAAAACCGGAAAAATCAGCAGGATTTTCCAGGAGATCCCCTCGTTTTTAAAGAGCTTTCAGGCAGACACAATCTACCAGGGTAAAGCCCTGACCATTATTTTCCATAATAAATAAGCAAAAACCTGCCGATAATATAGTGACAGAACGTTTTATGAAAAGATCATGGTTCATTTTACTATGTGTGCTAATTTTATACAGCAATACAGCGTACGGCCAGGCGCTCGCGATAAAAGACCTCGGCCTTAAAGTAAAGATCTCCCTGGACAGGGAAAAATACAGGATCGCCGAAGAAACCTTCCTGAACGTGGAGATAAACAACGAAGAGAATGACGCCGTTCATTTCTATACATCGCCATATAAACTGAACAACTGCAAGATTGAGGTCCTCAACCTTCAGCAGGGTGAAGCCCTGGAAGAAAGGTATTCCAAACTGGTGGAAAAGAACAACCTCAAGCAGGAAAAACCCGAATTGTTCATGAACAGGGAAACCGCGCTCTATCCGGACGAAGTCCTGAAATTTAAAATGAACCTCCAGGAATACTTTGAATTTCCCGAACCCGGGCGCTATAAAATCCAGGTCGTGTTCGATCCGTTCCCCGGCGAGACGCAGGAACACACGGTTTATCTTTCCAATCCTCTTTATCTCATCCTTGACAAATCCGCGGTCCAGAAAGAGTACGACGACATCGTGGACCGGCTGAAAAGCCTGGAAGACGCCAAAGTGTATGCTCCGGACAGTACGATACAATATATCCTGGATGCCTATAAAAGAAAGGACTGGAATAATTATTTCCTTTACCAGAAGCTGCCGAACCTGATCCTCAGGTATGATCCTTTTAAAGCGCAATACCTGAACGCGTCGGAAAACATGAAGGGAAAAGTGATCGCTGATTTTAAACAGTGGGTCATGAACCAGAAGGAAAGGGAGATCGACCAGTATGAGATACTGGAGGTATTCCACGCTGTCAAAGAGAACAAGGCCACTGTTAAATGCAAGGTCAAGTATACAAAATACTCTGATTTCAACACCTTTTATTACCTCTACACGCTCCGCAGGGAAGGGACCAAATGGTTCCTGGAAGACGTTGACGTGCTCTCGTATTCCAAAGAGAAATAAAAATCCGCTGACTCCTCTAATCAACAAGTTTAAAGAACAGTTACCGCACTACTTAGTCTAAAAGCAAAAAACAAGTATTCCCGTAGTACCGCACCTTCAGGTGCGGTGATTACCGCGAACCGGCGGGTCTGAAGATCCGTCTCTACTTCCAGAACACACTTGACTTTATTTTCCATTTGCATATTTTCAATAAAACATCGGGAGAACGATCTAATCATGAAAATGCCGATCAACATCAAACGCCTTATCATCCTGACCCTTATCACGCTTCTTATCATCGGGACCATAATCTATTTTACCGCCGACCTGCGGACCCTGAAAGCCATCCGGGACATCAATATCTCCTTCTTTCTTATGGGCATCTTTTTTTATTTCCTCGAGGTCTCCTTTGACGCCATCCGGCTGAAGCTCCTCATCCGCGGGACCGGCCATAAGATCGGCCTGTTCGAATCGTACAAGCTGATCATGTTCCAGGTCTTTTTTGACGTGATCACCCCTTTCAGCTTCGGCGGCCAGCCTTTCCAGATCTATATGCTCCATAAAAAGAACATCCCGGGCGGTAGCGCCACCACCGCAATCATCACCAAGCTTTTTTTCGGCGCCATTACCCTGATGTTCCTTGTTATCTGGGCTATGTTCTTCCGGAGCGAGATATTCATTTCCGCCCCGGTCTTCAAGGTCATGATCAAGGTCACAGGCGGGATCCTGGCTTTCCTGGTGCTTCTCTTCATCATGGGCCTTTATTCCCCCCGGCCCACTATAGCTGTGGTCAGCGCGTTTTTTTATGTTCTGTGGAAGCTGAAAATATCACGGCATCCGGATAAGATGAAGAACAAGATCATCCGCCAGCTCATCCTGGCCAAGGAAAGCTTTGACGGGTACATAGGACACAGGTTCTTTTATTTCATCAACAGCTTTTTCCTTTCCTTTTGCATGATCCTCTCCTCGATCCTCATGCTTCTTTGTTTCATCTGGGGTTTCAACGTTTCGCTGGACCTCTGGACCGGCATTGCCCTGACCGCTTCGCTCATTTTCATCATCACATTTCTTCCCACCCCGGGCTCGAGCGGACTGGGTGAAGGCGTTTTTTATCTTCTTTACAAGGATTACCTCCCGCCTTACCTTATCGGGGTCGTTATTTTCCTCTGGCGTTTCTTCTTCCATTACATTTCGGCATTTCTGGGAGCTTTTGTCACGGCCAGTTACGCGGAAGAGCTGCTCTCCCGGAAAAAAATATAGGATAAACCATGAATAAAAAAACATTTGAAAAACTGACTGAAAAAAAGATCGTGATCCTGGACGGCTCCACAGGCACCATGCTTCAGAAAAGAGGCATGCCGGCCGGCGTCAATCCGGAAAAATGGATCCTGGAGAATCCTGAAGCGCTTCTCCGGCTGCAGAAAGAATACATTGCGTCGGGGGCCGATATCATCTACACTCCCACCCTTGGCTGCAATTATTTTAAATTAATGGACTTCGGCCTGGAAAAGGGAGCCTTTGACCTGAACAAAAAACTGGCTCAGCTCTCGCGGAAAGCCGCAGGCCTGAAAGGCCTGGTAGCCGGCAACATATCCTCCACGGGAAAGCTTATCCGGCCGTCCGGCGATATTGATTTTGATCTGGCTGTGGAGAGATACAAGGAACAGGTAAAAGGCCTTCTGGCAGGCAGGGTCGACCTTTTTGCCATAGAGACCATGATGGATCTTCAAGAAGCGCGCGCAGCGCTGCTGGCCGTGAAAGAGACCTGCAGCCTTCCTGTCATGGTTTGCATGACATTTGAAAAAAACGGCAGGACCCTGACCGGCTCAGACCCTGTAAGCGCTTTGATCACGCTGCAGAGCCTGGGAGCTGATGCAGTGGGCGTGAACTGCTCTACCGGGCCCGAGGACATGCTCCTGGTCGTGTCCGCCATGAAACCTTATGCTAAAGTCCCTCTCCTGGCCAAACCCAACGCAGGCCTGCCTGAACTTGTGGATAATAAGACCTTGTTCCGGATGACACCGGAACAGTTTAACAAATATGTTCCGGAATTCATCAGGTCCGGAGTGAACCTGTTCGGCGGATGCTGCGGCACTTCCCCTGATTTCATCCGGCTGGTCTCGAAAACAGCCAAAGGGAAAAAACCTAAAAAGCCGGCGATACGATCGATCAGCGCTCTCTCCTCGATCAGGAGGACCGTTCTTCTGGACCAGGAAAAACCCGTTATCCTGATAGGCGAACGGATCAACCCGACAGGAAAAAAAGTACTGCAAGAAGAGCTGAAGCAGGGACTCATGCAGGAAGTGAGGAGATACAGCCGGGAACAGGAAGAACAGGGTGCCGCTGTCCTGGACGTGAACGTGGGCATGCCCGGCATCAATGAAAAAGAACTCCTTTTAAAAGTATCGGAATTCCTGACGCGTTCGACCGAGCTCCCCCTCTGCTTTGATTCCAGCAGCGTGGAGGCACTGGAAACCGTGCTCCGCCAGTACCCGGGCCGGGCCCTCATCAATTCCATCTCGCTTGAAAAACAGAAGATATCCCGCCTTCTTCCTGTTGCGGCCAAGTACGGCGCCATGTTCGTTCTCCTGCCGCTGGATGACAGGGAAATACCGGAAACAGCGCAAGCCAGGATCAGGATCATTAAACAGGTCTTTCAGAAGGCCGTAAAATACGGTTATACAAAAGATGATATCCTCGTGGACGGACTGGTCATGTCCGTCTCTTCCAACAGCCGTGCCGGTCTGGAGACCCTGAAAGTGATCGAATGGTGTAAAAGATCTTTCAAGGTCAGGACCGTGGTCGGGCTTTCCAATATCTCGTTCGGGTTGCCTGAACGCGAGACGGTCAACGCGGCTTTCCTGGCCCTGGCCGTATCCAAAGGCCTGAGCACGGCCATCGCCAATCCCGGCCATCATCTGCTGATGTCAGTAAAAACAGCTGCTGACCTTCTGCTGGGAAAGGACCGGGATGCCCGCGGATATCTCCGGTTCTTCTCAGGAAAGAAAAAAGATCCTGCAGACCAGCTGATCCGGCAGCCGGCTCTTTCACCCGGGGAACTGATCTATAAAGCTGTCGTGGAAGGCAACAAGGAGAAGATCATCGACCTTGTGAAGAACGGGATGGAAACGCACCTCACCCCGGACGACATCATCAACCGGTTTCTCATCCCTGCCATACAGAAAGTGGGCGATCTTTTTGACCGGAAGGAATATTTCCTGCCTCAGCTCATCATGAGCGCCGAGACCATGAGAACGGCCTTTGACCATCTTCTGCCGTGGCTGGAACAGGGGAACAAACAGATAAAGAACAGGAAGATCATCCTGGCTACGGTCAAGGGTGATGTTCATGATATCGGCAAGAACATCGTGGCCCTCATGCTCAGGAACTACGGATTTGACGTGATCGACCTGGGGAAGAACGTGGAAGCGACGGTCATCATCAACAAAGCCCTCTCCACGCAGGCCGATATCATCGGGCTCTCGGCTTTGATGACCACGACCATGGTTGAAATGAAAAAAGTAATTGAACTGGGGCGTCACAAAGGGGTGAAAGGCAGGTTCGTCATCGGCGGCGCCGTGGTCACGGACCAGTACGCGAAGGAGATCGGCGCTTCATACGCGCGCGATGCCATGGAAGCCGTCCGCTTATGCGAAAAGGTCTGAACTCCGCGTCTTCTTTCTGAATATCCTCTCAACTTCCCTGATATCAGGTTCGATCCTGTCCAGCGGACCGGATCCTCTGAGCACGGCATCTATGTCTTTCAGGCCTGAGCCGGTGGCCAGTAAAACAACGCTCTTCTTTCCGGATATCTTTTTCTCTTTTAAAAGCCGCATCAGGCCTGCCAGGGGAGCTGATCCGGACGGTTCAATAAAGATGCCCTGACAGCAGGCCAGGAGCTTCTGGGCTTGTAAGATCTCTTTATCCGGGACGATCACGGCCAGACCGTCCGATTCTATAATGGCTTTCAGGGCAAAATCACCGTCCCGGGGAAAATCGACCGAGATACTGTCAGCCAAAGTCCCGGCTTTCACGGGCCTGATCCCCCTCTTTTCCAGAAAAGCCCTGGCCACTGCCGCGCTTCCGCTGGACTGCACGGCCACGAGCCGGGGCAGTTTTCTGATCAAGCCCGCGTAATAAAAATCCTTGAGACCTTTCCATACTCCGCTGATGATATTACCGTCGCCGACCGGGACAAAGATATAATCCGGGACAGACCAGTTGAGCTGTTCAATGATCTCGTACGATACGGTCTTCTTCCCTTCGCGCGTGAAAGGATTAAAACCCGTATTCCTGTTGTACCACCCGAACTTTTCCGTGGCCCGGACAGAAAGCTCATACGCGCTGTCGTAATTCCCGTTGACCATGATTACCCGGCTTCCGTAAACCCGCAGCTGGGCCAGCTTGGCCCTGGGAATATTCTTCGGGACAAAGACCGCGTTCCCGGTCCCCAGACCGGCGGAAAGGCAGGCCAGAGAAGAAGCGGCATTTCCCGTGGAAGCGGCGATGATCATCTTCGGACCTGTTTCCAGGCAATGAATGAGGGCCATGATACCGGCCCTGTCCTTCAGGGAACCGGACGGCTGCCGGGAATCATCTTTTATATAAAGCGAAGGGAGGTGCAGGAGGGAAGCCAGCCGGCTGGCGTGATACAGGGGGGTCCACCCGATCTGCAGCCGGGAATAATCCTCTTTCCGGAAACGGAACGGGAAGAATTCCAGGTAACGGAAAATGGAGAACTCCCCGGATTTCCGGAACAGGCTGCGGCTCACTTTTTTCTTCAACAGGCTGTAATCATAAAGGATATCGAGGTTGGAACCGCAGTCGGGGCAGGTGTAATGATGCTCCCGGGTTATCCTGATCTTATGCCCCCTGACGCACTCCCCTCTTATGATCGTTTCTTTCATACCGGCCTTCTTCATGATAAAAATTCATGGTTATACGGCGTTCTTAAGAGAGCGGATAAATATAAAAAACAAGATCGCTCAGATCATTGATGCAGAATATTCTGCCACAGTGATTTCCTGACCTTTAGACCTTTAAAAACCTCCTGATTCAAAGGCGGTTTATCCGTTCATGTTTTTCCAGATCTCTTTTAGTTTCTTCAGGGCATAATAGTGCCTGAGCTTGGTAGTGTTCTCGGTCAGCTTCAATCTCCGGGATATGGCCTTATAGGTCAGTTCCTCAAAATCCCTCATACGGATAAGCTGGCTGTATTTATCCGGCAGCTGCCGGATGGCGTTCTCCAGTTCCATGAAATCTTCTTTCTTGATGAGCTGTTCATCCAGGTTCAGGTCAGGGGAAACGAACCTGTACAGGTTATGATCCAGAGAGTGACGGTCCTTCCGGAGCCTGCACTCTTTTTTAAAATAATTACAGCTGGCATTGGCCACCATCCGGTAAAGGTAGGTCTTGATATCCGAACGGAACTGGAAATTCTTCAGATTCCTGTAGAGCTTGAGAAAGATATCCTGGGTCAGGTCTTCAGCGTCCTCCCTGATCTTCAGGTATTTCAGGCTGATCCCGTAAACATAACCATGATACCTGGCCACGATCTTGTTGAATGCTTTTTTATCCCCTTTCTGGAATTTCTTGATCAATTCAATATTTTTTTGCATAATCCTGATAACACCTTCAGGAGAGGAATCTCTTTCCAATATCGGTCCGGAAGAAGATGTTCTTGAAATGGATCTTCCCGAGAGCTTCGTAGACCATTTCCCTTGACCGGGAGAACCTGCCTGAAACAGCGGTCACGTTCAATACCCGGCCGCCGTTCGTGACCAGGACATTGTTCCGGATCGCGGTACCGGCATGAAAAACCAGGATCCCTTTTTGCCGTTTCAATCCCGTGACGGGGAATCCTTTCTCATAATGGTCCGGATACCCCTGCGAGACCGCCACGACAGAGAGTACTTTCTTCTTCTCCCATCTGATCTTGATCTTGTCCAGCCGGTTGTTTAAAACAGCCAGGATAATGTCCATAAGGTCCGTTCTCAGGAGCGGCAGGATCACCTGGGTCTCCGGGTCGCCCAGCCTGCAGTTGAATTCCAGCACCTTGAAGCCGTCCTTTGTCCTGATCAATCCCGCGTACAGTACGCCCTGGTAAGGGATGTTCCTTTTCTTCAGGGCCTGTATCACGGGGAGCAGTATCCGTTCCCTGATAAAATGAAGGTCCTGCCCGGCTAGAGGGACCGGCGCGAAAGCGCCCATACCGCCCGTGTTGGGCCCCTCGTCATGATCAAGAAGCTTCTTGTGGTCCTGGGAAACAGGCATCATGCTCACGGTCTTTCCGTCGGTAAAAGAAAGGACCGTGAACTCCTCGCCTTCCAGGAACTCTTCGATCACGACACGTTCACCGGCCTGGCTGAAGATCTTCTTTTCCATAATCTGGGACAGGATATCCCGTGCTTCCTCCCGGTTCTTTATGATGAACACGCCTTTTCCCTTGGCCAGGCCGTCCGCCTTGATCACAACGGGAAAATCTGCTGTTTGGGCATATTGACAGGCTTTCTTGAAATCCGTGAACTCGGCGAACTTCCCGGTAGGCACGGAAGCTTCGGCCATGATCTGCTTGGCAAAATATTTGCTGGCTTCCATCATGGCCGCGGCACGGATTGGTCCGAAGATCAAAAGGCCCTCTTTCCG
>JAQTRT010000193.1:0-3791 GCA_028711675.1 bacterium
TGAGGGTACAACGACCAGGATAAGAACAATTTTATTATGATACTTCGGATATTTATCCAGGAATCGCTCGTAACCTTTTAAACGGTTGATGATGCCTTTCGTATAATCCAGCCGGTCAACGGAAAAAATAATTTTATGATTTTTAAACGTTTCCCTTAATTTATTTTTTTCTGCAAGTACCTCTTTGCTGTTCCTGGCATTATAAAATTTTTTGAAATCGATACCCATAGGGAACGTGTCCGCCTTGACGAGGCGTCCTAAAAAGAATATCTCTCCCAGATTATGGTCGATTCCCATCAAACGCAGCACACACCGCAAGAAATACTGGGTGTACTCATGGGTATGGAAGCCGATCAGGTCAGCCCCCAGAAGCCCCTGAAGAATCCCCGTTCTCCACTCCCGCGGCAGCAAACGGAAGATCTCGAAACTGGGAAAAGGGATATGCAGAAAAAAACCGATGGAAAGATCCGGCCGTTTTTCCTTTAACAGCCCGGGCAGGAGCATAAGCTGATAATCATGGATCCAGACTATATCATCCGGTTTAAGAACCCGAAGAACGTTCTCACAGAAGATCTCGTTCACCTTTTTATAATGGTTCCAGTAATCCTCATTATACGTTGCGTAAACCGGAAAATAATGAAATAGAGGCCAGAGGGTTCTGTTACTGAATCCATAATAAAATTTATCAATATCATCCTGTGAAAGGAACACAGGATAGGAATTGAACTGATCCATCATCTGCGACCGTATTTTTTCCTTTTTCCCGTAAGCTTTGGACCATCCGGAAAAAAATTTGAAAATCGCAAAAAATTTATTTTTAAACGGCCGCCTTTCCTCTTCCGTCGGTATTCCTGGCCAGCCGATCCATAAATATTCACACGGAGTGCCGTGGTTATTTTTCAACGAATCCAGGTACGCATTCAGCCCGGATACCAATCCACCGGCACTCTCCTGAAAGGTAAGCTCTCCCTCATTGTCAAGTGCCGTAACCGGCAACCGGTTTGATATGATCAATATTCTCATAAAACCAATCCCTCCGGACAGGTGGTTAAAATTTTTACCGCATTAACACCGGACAAACAACAGGAACATCTCCCGCGAGATGTGCCACAGACTAAACCAGAAAATATCACACGTTGACTGAACCGCCGGATAACAAAAAAGGCCGCTGCCAAGGATTAAACCTCGATAGCGGCCCGACTATCAATAATACCTCCAGAGATATGTTATCATCTCCAGACCCGGAAATTCCCCGATAAAAATGACCATCGCATCCAGGGATCTTATTGATGATGTACCCTTGGCTTCCATGTCCTCCTTCAAAGCGGATCCCGCCCCGGTTGTACGGCTGCTTTCCGTGTACCGCTTTATGATAATGCGCGACTGCCGGTTCGGATGAAAAAATTCGTTTGATTTATTATTGTATAATGTCCCGGAATGTTTTTAACCGTTCAACAGCGATAAACTGACTGCAGGTAATAATCTAGATACGCGCCTGGTGCTTGGCGACCTTCCGCTTGTTCGTAACCATGCGGAGGAATTCGCTGATGTTGTTGATCTTGATCGATTCGCCGATGAGCTCGATCTTGTTGAACCGGACGAAATTGGTCAGGGCCTTCTTGGTCTCATCCATGGAAATAGCGCACATGTTGGCCAGTTCATCCAGGGGGACCTTCAGTTCCACGGAAACCCTTTCATCCGTATGCACGCCTTTTTTCTCCGCCACGAGCAGGAACGCGTCAGCCACCCGGTAATCCGACTCATCCAGGGTGATGATCATCAGCTGTCTCTTGGCGTCATAGATCCTCTTACAGAAGATCTTCAGCAGCTTCAGGGCCATCTGCAGGTTGCTCTGGAGCAGCATTTCGAAGTTCTCCCGGTTGAATTCCAGGGCCTTCACCTCGGTCTGGGCAATGACCGTGGCGCTCCTGGGCTGCTGTTCCAGAATAGCCATCTCGCCGAAAATATCGCCGGAACCCATAGTGTCCAGCGTTTTTTCCGTATCGCCCACGATCTTGGTGATCCGGACTATGCCGTTCAGGATAAAATAAAAAGTATTACCGATCTCATATTCGCAAAAAATAATCTCGCCCGGCTTGAACACTTTTCCGAATTTTTCGAATAAATTATCGCCTAATATCATAGGACTCCTGTTCCCCGGTTATAGTTTTTTCTGGGCCTCTTCGAGGGCTTTCTTGGCCTTGGTATTGATGGATTCCTTGGGCGGTGTGTTCACCACTTTCTGGTAGAAATTGATGGCCTTGTCGTATTTATTCAGTTTCTCGTACGCTTCACCGATGGCGAACAGCGCGTCTTTCAAGAGGTCGGTCCTCTGGAACTTCTTGATCAGGTTGGAGAAGGTTTCAATGGCCTCCAGAGGCTTGTTCAGTTTCATCTGGCACCGGCCCAGCTCGAACAAGGCCTTCTCCGCGAACTTGGCCGTTGTCTCATCCTTGAACTTGGTCATGGCGGCAATGGACTGGTAGATATCGATGGCTTCCTGGAATTTCTCCTGGGAGAAGAGGCTTAATCCTTCATAATACTTCTTTGTAACATCGATCCCTTCTGTTGCGGAACGTACGCCGTCAGGTTTCTTTTCCTCGGCTCCGCCGGCTGCCTGAAGCCCGGGAACAGCCCCCTGGTCAAAAGACATAACATCACCGCCCGCAGGAGCAGCGGCTTCTTTCTTCAGACTTGGCACGGGCTCGACCCTCAGGTCTCCGCGTTCCACGGCATCCAGTCTTTGTTTGGCCGTATCCGCGAACTGCCCGTCCGGATAACTGCTCAGGTATTTTTCATAAACATATTTAGCCTGGTCGGCCTTGCCTTGTTTTACGTAATATTCGCCGATATAAAAAAGTTCAGTGGAAGGCATCTTCGGTTCGCCTTTATGCATGATATCCCGGACCGTCTTTCCGATCCTTCTCAGCTGGTTGCTGAAAACCTTGAGCATTTTCAGGAGAACGCGGAAATTCTTCAGCACCATCTGTTCGAACTCATCCTGGGTCAGGACAAGGACCACACAGGGTGTAATAACCTGGGCCGTTTCTTCCCGCGGATACCGTCCCAGGGCGGATTTCACTCCGAAAAATTCACCGTTCGTTATGGTCTCCTTGACCTCCAACTCGGTCTGGATAATGGGAGAAGAAACCAGAACGATTTTTCCGTTCTGTAAGATGTATATCTCTTCTGAATTTTTATCACCCTCAAAATAAACGATGGAACCAGGTTTATAATTTCGTGCTATGGGCAAATCCTTCCTCCTTATTCAATAGGTAAAAATGGAAGCTGTTTTTTAAAGCCCACCAGCTTTCTGATCGTTGCGAGCAGTTCCAGAGGCGAACCTACGGATATCTTCTGTTTTTTACCCAGCTTGAAACGGCTCACTTTCACTTTCAACGCCCTGAAAATATCCTCATACTCCCTGTCGCCGTAGACCGGCATGCCCCTGTAGATGACCAGGGCTACATCCTCCAGATCAGCTTTCACAAGACTGGAATACGGTCTTTTACTGTCCCCGTCAATAACCAGGAGGTCGGCGGTCTTGCCTTTCTCCAGGGAACCCAGCCGGCTGTCCACACGGAAAGCCCTGGCGCTGTTGACGGTCACCATGTTCACAAGGATCTTGTCATCAATATCCTTCTTGAACAATTTTTTATAAGTGGCTTTGGCAAAATGAAGCTCATCCAGGATATTAAACCCGCCGGACATGGGGGAATCAGTACCCAGACACACGTTGATCTTATGCGCCAGCCATTTTTTCACATTGCCTGTCCGTTTGAACATGAATA
>JAQTRT010000193.1:3801-6294 GCA_028711675.1 bacterium
GCACCATACGATGTTGGCCTTTTTTTTGGAAATGATACGGATATCCTGGTCCGATAATCCGATGGCGTGGATCAGGACCGTGTGTTCGCTCAGGGCCTTCAGGCTGGATAATTTATCAATGCCTGTCTCCGATTCCTCATCGTAACCTTCCTCGATATGGGTGATAAAAGGAAGGTTCTTTTTCTTGGCTCTCTTGTATTCCACCTCAATGCCGTCGCCCCATTTCAGGTCATAATCCGAACTCTCATGAGCCAGGGTATAATCCTTTAAGGCCCGTATGGGAAGAATATCGATGAATGGATCGTTCACAAAATGAGGTATATGGTCTGAAACAGTTGTGACCCCTGAGATCAGGTTCCTGTATGCAGCCAGGAGATAGACTTCTTTAGGCGGGATCTTGGAACGTTCGGTATAGACCGGCGAACTTTTCAGGTCATTGTCCCAGGGCAGCCAGTTGATATATGGGCCTCTTCCGATCCTGGGAAAATAATTACCCAATAAATGGTCATGGGCGTTGATCAAGCCGGGGAACACGATCCTGTTCCCCAGATCAAAAGAAAGAGGCTCTTTTTTGACATTTCCCATGCTTTGGATGGTCTCATTTTTTATATGGATCGTGCTGTCCGAAATGACTTTATAGGGAGTTACGACACTTTTGGCTTTGATTGTGTAATTTTTATTTTCCATAATAATTACTGAACTTAATCTAATAAAAGATATTATAATGTCAAATAAAAAATGTATTTATAAGCTGTTTCCTTCATGCCTTTATGCCCTGGCTGCGGATGGATCCTTTTCGTCCGGATAAAAAAAAAGCCAGGTGATCGGAACCACCTGGCTAACCACAATTAAAGTACTACAAACCGCGGATTGAGCCCTTGTACAATATTATATTCGGCAGATAAAAAAAAACCTAAATACCGTTTTAAAATTTTAAAAGCGAAAAAACATCGTATTCTTCGATCTCTTTCCGGCCCTTCAGGAATTCCAGCTCGACCAGAAAAGCAAATCCCAGGAGATTTCCCTTGCACTGTCTCACAAGGCTGGCAATGGCCTTGACCGTACCGCCTGTGGCGATCAGGTCATCCACGATCAGGACGTTCTCCTCCGGGCTGATGGCATCCTTGTGCATAGCCAGAGTATCGGTCCCGTATTCAAGCTCATAGGTAACAGAGATGAACTCCCTGGGCAGCTTTTTCGGTTTACGCACAGGCACGAATCCCGCGCCCAGGTTATATGCCAGAGGCGCGCCGAAAATAAATCCCCTGGCTTCGGGGCTCACGATCTTATCGATCTTCCTGCCTTTATAATGATGCGTGAGCGCGTCCAGGCTTTCCTTGAATGCGGCTTTATCCTTCCACAGGGTCGTCAAATCTTTAAAGACGATCCCCTGTACGGGATAATCGTTCACATCCGTGATATACTTTTTTAAATCCATGGTTCTTCTCCTTGCTTTCAATTGAAATATTTAACGGGATTAATGGAAACACCGTTGTTGATCAGTTCAAAATGAAGCAGACTAAGATCGCAGAAAGTATTCCTGCCCACCGTACCGATGACGTGGTTCTTCTCGACCTTCATATCCTTCTTTACCATGATCTTATCCAGATAGGCATAGATGGTGGAAACGGACGGGGTATGTTCGATAATCACCACGTTGCCGTATCCGCGGAGGGTCCCCGTGTATTTAATGGTCCCTTTTTCCGCGGACCGCACCGGAGCCGATCTCTCGGTCTTGAACTCAACGCCGCTGTTCTGGATCAGGTTCTTCCCCTGCTGAAAATGGGAATAGATCTCGCCTTCCACAGGCCTGTTCAGTTTCAGGGAAAGGACTGGTCCGTTCTGTTTTTTTGCCGTGAACAGGAAGATCTTTGTTCCGATCTTCAGTTTGCTCTCAGGTTTCAGGTTATTGATACGGCACAGATCAGTCAGGGTAATCTTATACTTCCGGGAGATACTCCACAGGGTATCACCTTTTCTGATGATCACGTAATTCCTGCTCTTCCCGTACAATAAAAAAGGCAGGAACAGGATGATAATAAGGATAGTTCTTTTCAGCATAAACGCTTATTTAATTCTTTATTTCCCTGGCCGGCCCCGGGCCTCTTCCGGCTTAATACGTGATCCTGAACTCCCGGTATTTCCGGACATTCAGGTCCTGCCAATCCTCCTCGACGTGAAGGACACGGCTGAGGGAAGGTCCTTGTTTCATTTCCTTATAAAAACTTTTTAATCGCTGTTCCGGTCCTTCGGCGTATATCTCGACATTGCCGTCCGTCAGGTTTTTTACATATCCGGTCAGTTCAAAGGCCCGGGCCTCTTCAAGAGTAAAATAACGGAAACCCACGCCCTGGACCCTGCCGGAAACGATCATGGGTAATGTCTTCAGACTCATCTCAACTTTGCATCTTATGTGATAGGAATCGATCCCTGGGGGCATGAAGGTGATCAAAGCCATAAAGGTGATAAAAGCGCGTTTAAAACGATAACGGC
>JAQTRT010000006.1 GCA_028711675.1 bacterium
TGTTCTCCGTTTTAAACAGTGCTTTGCTGAACTTGGCCGTTGATTCACCGTCAAGGCTTAATAATAATCTTCTATAAAATAAAGGAAGATTGAGGCCCAGTTTG
This sequence comes from bacterium, assembly GCA_028711675.1. Classification (GTDB taxonomy): domain Bacteria; phylum Spirochaetota; class JAHITG01; order JAHITG01; family JAHITG01; genus JAQTRT01. The sequence continues at coordinate 105 of JAQTRT010000006.1, forward strand.
ATCCCCAGGGGGGAGGTATACCGGGTATCAGTATCCCATTTCTTGGTGGCATAAACATCGGACAGGGCCAGCTGGATCTTGGAATCCTTGAAGAATCCCTCGTTGACCAGCGAATATACGCAGCCCACATCGAATCCGATGCCGCTGGCTTCTACGCCTGCCAGTTCAGACATGGAATATTTCACGTTAACGCCTATATCAAGGTCTTCCAGGAGCGAATAACCGTAGGAAAGAACAAAAGCACTATCGCTGTAGCTTTTATTGCCTGTATCATTACCGTACGCGTCAGCGCTCTCGATCCCGTCCAGACCCGTACTGAGATAGGTCAAACCGAAACCTCCGATACCTTTAAAGAAAGTTCCCGCATAGACCTGGGCCAGAGTCCGGTCAAAGGTCATGGCGCCGTATTTAAAACCTAAGTCAAACTGGTTGTTCAGGGCCATGCCGGCAGGATTATATAAAGCAGCCATTCCGGCTACAGTCATCCCGTTATATACTTCCGATATGACCAGGTTAGGTCCGACCGTTCCCATGCGGAATAATTCACTTCCCGTCAGGCCATATCCTGCTCCCGCATATACGAAGATTAAAATCAATATTACACTTATAAAATTCTTTATCATTTTGAACCTCCTTAATATATGTATATCTATTACAGTCCGGCCGGATATCATCCGGCCGGACTGTAAATTTTTACCTTAATAACATGATCTTTACTTTGGATTCTTCTTTGGCTTTTGCCGCTGTTACAGTGATCTTGGCAAAATATACACCATTGGAGGCTTCATCCCCGTTGTTATCCTTTCCGTCCCAAACAACTGTCTGTACGCCTTCGGACATGGCTTCATCGGTCAGCTTCTTGATCAGCCGGCCGCTGAAATCATAAAGATTGATCACGATGGTGGCAGGCTTGTTGATGACGAACTTGATATTAACCTGTGTATCGTCCTTTCCCAGAGGATTGGGATAAACCTTCACACCGGACAACAGAGTACCGTCCGAAGGCTGGTTCTCAAAGATCCTCCAGTAGGAAAGGTGGTAGGATTTGGCGGATACGACCTTGTTCACTTTATCCACAGTACACTCTTCGCCGACCTTCCATTCTTTCGTGTCATTGTCCCAGTACGCCAGTACCAGTTTATCGACCACTTTGTTCTTTACCGATGCGTCCGCATATCTGATTGAGACCGTGCATTTCTTCACAAAATTTCTATCCGAGGCAAATTTATATGTCGTCCCGATGGGAATAAGATAAGGCTGTGCAATGGAAGACGGGACCAGATCGGGATTGACGTTGGAGATGGAAATATAAGCGGAAGCGTATATTCCTTCATCAGGGATAGTTAAAAAGGCGTTGCCGTCAGCAGAGGTTGCCGTGCCGCCTGTGGTCGATATAAGCGCCAAACCTGTGGCGCCTGCCGGCGCTGATATGGAAACAACACCGTTTCCGCTCTGGCCTTCAGTATCCAGGTCAGCAGCGATGGTATTGGTAACATCCCTTACTCCGGAAACCCTCACGGACCATATTGCATCCTGTTCGGTCGGCGGATTGACCGCGTAGAACCTGGCAAAAACCGATGCTTTTTCACCTATGGGTGTTGAAAAATTCAAGGTCATCAATCCCGGTGTTGTGGCTGTAGGTTGAATCGTTAAAGTAGCGGTGGAAACGCCTATACTGTTCGCGCAATTGATATCCACATTGGAGATACTGGAATATCCGGCCGGAATGGCGATCTGCGCCTTGTCTATTCCATCACCTACGGGATCGTAGATCTGTAAAGTATAAAGCGCCCGTGTTCCCTGAACACTGGTGCCTCCTGTTACCGCTATATCGAACTTCGCGGAAGACATATATTTATCAACAATGGTGGTTATCAAAGGATACGCGGATTTCGGCGCAAGGTCAAAATCAATGGGAACGGCTTTCACAGAAGCATTATTGGAATACCACACGTTCCATTCATAAGTACCTGCTGCGGAAGGATTGGTCACTCCCGTGATCTTTACGATCGGGAATGAACTGGCCGCGGAACCCGTAAAAGAAACCTTGATATTCGTGCCGTTCGTCCAGCTGACGGACATTTCGTTCATACCATTGGTTTGCTTGGACAGAGTTGCTCCGCCGCACCTGAAACCATGGGGGACGTCGATGATAATAGGGGAATCACTGACTAACCAGGGTACCGTACCTTTGTATAAAGATATTCTATATTCATTATTGGGAGTATTTGCGATATAGGTGCTGAATTGCGGGGGAGAGGCGGTAGAGACAAGAAAAGTACCTGCGGCAAACTTCAGGGTGGAAGGGGTTCCTGCAGTATAAGGCACCTGTCCTTCGTTGTTCCCATCTTCAGCTCCTGTCATGTCCTGGCACAGATATTTAACGCCGCTGGTGTTCCTTACTTCACATTTCCAGGCTTCCTGGTTAGCGGCATTCGGAGAGGTAATGCCCTTGATCTTGATAATAGCCATAGAACCTGGGGCCAGAGGAGTGGAAAAAGGGATGATGACCGGGGTCTTTGGATTACCGGCTGTTCCTGCTATCATATTTTCGATCGTGCCGTGTGCGCCTGTCCCGATATAGGTAACCTCGACCATGTTTCCGGCAGCATTGGCCCAGTTCAACGGTATTGTGATCGTTGCCTGGTCAATGGAATCCCCTGAATCAGGCGGGTTATACAGATAATACACAAAAGCGTTATTCGCGATCGATGTATATTTCAATCCGGAAGCACCCAATCCATTATAGCTCTCGAGTATTTCAACTCTTGCCTGGGGTATGATTTTAAAATCCGAATTTTTTATATTCATGATCAACGTTTTTGAAGCCGGACTGACTATTTCCGTTCCGCTCGTATCACCGGGAACATACGCTGTTCCGGTAAACGTATAATTATCAGCAGAAGAAGGATTGATGGCTCCTGTGATATACAGGAAAGCAAGAGAACCTTCTGTCAAAGGCGTGGAAAAAGAGACCCGGATGATCCTGGAACCGCCGAACCACTGGATCGAGCTGCTTGCGCCTGTTCCGTTCACAGTAACCGCATAAGAAGCGCTGTCCAGATTAAAACCGGAGGGAACATCGATCTCGATTTTTTTCATTTCAGCCGAAGACCCGGCCGGATTTTCAATGACAATACGATAATCGCATGTTCTTGAAGGATAAGGCAATCCGTCATAAATTTCAATATAAGCTTTGGGGGTTTTCGTGAACTGTGCTGAAGCCATACCTGCCAGCATCAGAAAAAATAGCAAGAAAATAAAAAATCGTTTTAGCATAAGTTTCCTCCTTATTTTTTTCAAATTAAGCTTTTGACCTGTAAAACATATCTTGCCAATCTCAGCATCTCGCTTACAGTATATTATATCAAAAAATAATGTCAAGTTTTTATTAATTCCGTATCAAATTATCACGAAAGCAAAAAACTTCATGGAATACACGGGATTTTTTCACACTTTCAATGATATATCTAATAGAATCGGAAAAAATAGAAAATAACTTTATCAATTTTTACCGGATTTCCGTCATATTTATTCCATAATAATATCCGGAGGATAATCAAGTAGCACCGTACCTTTAGGTGCGGTGATTAATTATATGACATAGCATTGCATCCGGCGGGTCTAAAGACCCGCCGTTACATTGTCCAAATTCTTCTTTTATTTCGTGTCTTAGCGTCTTTGTGGTTAAAACACCCCTTTCTTTCCTTGAAAAAATATGTTGACTTGACAAATAAAATTATTATTTTTAATCACCACTAAATTTGCATGAGAAGGAGTATCATATGGACATTTTACGATGGATGCTTCCTTCTTTAATTTTAGGGGCAACACTGGGTTATTTCCTGCGATTGTTGATCGGAAGGATCAAATTAACAAGCGCAGAAGCGACCGCCAGGAGGATCCTGGACGATGCTGAAAAGGAATCAGAAGCCAAGAAACGCGAATTCCTGCTTTCAGCGAAAGACGAGATTTTCAGGGAGAGAAATAAACTTGACGACGAGGTTAAACAGCGGCGTCAGGAGTTAAAGATCAATGAGGATAGACTTTTACAAAGAGAGATCAATCTTGAAAAACGACTGGAAATCCTGGAAAAAAAAGAGAACTCTGTTGCCCAATTAGAGAAGGAATTAAAAGAAAAAAGCCTCCTGTTAGTTCAGGAGACCGACCGTATTCAGAAACAGCTGGAGAAAATATCCGGCTTAACGCGCGAGGATGCCAAACGGCTTTTCCTTGAGAACGTGGAAAAAGAAGCCAGATTTGAAGCCAGCAAGATATCCGCTTCCATTGAAGAGGAAGCCAAACGTTCCGCAGACCAGAAGGCCAAGGAGATCATCGCCACGGCCATCCAGCGGAATGCTTCAGAATTCACTTCCGAACTTTCCGTCTCCATTGTTCCCCTTCCTAACGAGGACATGAAAGGAAGGATCATCGGACGCGAAGGCCGGAACATCCGGACACTGGAAAACCTTACCGGCGTGGACATCATCATAGACGACACACCCGATGCCGTTGTTATTTCCGGTTACGACCCCATCCGGAGGGAGATCGCCAAAATCAGTCTGGAAAAGCTCATCCTCGACGGAAGGATCCATCCTTCCCGCATCGAAGAGATCGTGGAAAAAGTAAAAGCAGACTTTGAGAAAGCCCTGACAGCCCGCGGTGAGAAGGTCATCTTTGACCTGCAGATCCCGGGACTTCACCCCGAGCTTATCAAGATGATCGGCCGCCTCAATTACCGCTTAAGTTACGGCCAGAATACCCTGGAACATTCCATAGAAGTGGCCAACCTGTGCTCCGGCATGGCCAGCGAGCTGCAGCTCAATATCGGCCTGGCCAAACGCGTCGGTCTGCTCCATGATATAGGAAAATGCCTCACCAGCGAAATAGAAGGGTCCCACGCTATCGTAGGCGCGGAATATGCGAAAAAATATAACGAAGACAGCATCGTGGTCAACGCCATATCCGCTCACCACAATGACAGGGAACCCAGTTCCATATACGCTATCATGGTCCAGGCCGCGGACGCCATATCCGCTTCACGGCCCGGCGCGCGGAAAGAGAACATCGATGATTATATCAAACGGCTGGAGAACCTCGAACACATTGCCTCTTCATTCAAAGGCATCGAAAAATCGTACGCTATCCAGGCCGGACGCGAACTGAGGATCATCGTGGCCAACAACATTGTTACGGATGAGGAAGCCAAGACCATCGCCAAGGAAATCGCCAAGAAGGTCGAGGTTGAACTGAAATATCCGGGACAGATAAAAATCACGGTCATCCGCGAGACCAGGATCATTGAGTACGCCAAGTAGATTCATTTAAAATAAAAAGAACTGAGCATTGCGGCAACAGGACGAAGAAGGCTATAAGGCAGAAAAGGCTATAAAGGCATTAAAGGCAAGAGTTTTCCGGCCATTAAAACCTTTATTGCCTTTACAGCCTTTATAACCTTCCTTAGGATCAGCAAGGTAAAGAAAATTGTCCCAGAATATTTTTAATATCCTGATGATCGGTGATATTGTCGGCCGGCCGGGCAGGGAGTTCCTGTATCAGCACCTTGATACGATCATTACTGCCCACCAAATCGACTTTATCATCGCCAACGGCGAGAACTGCTCCGGCGGTCTCGGCATCAGCAGCCGGACAGCCAATGAATTGTTCAGTCACCGTGTTGATGTCATCACATCGGGCAACCATATATGGCGGAACAAGGATATACTGAAGATCATTGATACGGAACAGCGTATCCTGCGGCCTTATAATTATCCCGATACCAATCCGGGCTCAGGATACCGGATCTTCCAGAAGAACGGCACCAGGATACTCGTGGTCAATCTCCTGGGCCGAATCAATCTTTATGAAGTGGACTGCCCTTTCCGGAAGATCGACCGGCTGCTCAACACGCTGACCCCTGATCAGTACGACCTTTCCTTCCTCGATTTCCATTCAGAGACAACATCCGAAAAAGTAGCCATGGGATTTTTCCTGGACGGACGGATCGGGGCTGTCGTGGGGACCCATACCCATGTCCAGACCTCGGACGAAAAGATACTCGGACAGGGTACCGCTTATCTCACGGATGTGGGCATGACGGGAAGCTTTGATTCCGTGATCGGTGTGGACAAAGAGGTCATTATCCGCCATTTCCTGACACGGATGCCCATCCAGTACAAGATCGGCGAATCCAAGCCCGGGATCAACAGCGTCATTATTCAGTTCGATATCAAACAGAAAAAAGCAATCTCGATCCAGAGATTGAATATCTATTCATGATTAAAGAAGGAAATCAGGACCAGGTAGGGACGTACCTTGTAGCACCACACCTTTAGGTGTGGTGATCGCTGGTTATCTGAATCAAGCACCGCACCTAAAGGTACGGTGCTACGAAAAACAATCTTATAGACTAATTTTATGTTTTTAGAAAAAATTAATTATCCTGATGACCTGAAAAAACTGAGCGTGGCTGACCTGAAGATACTGGCTGACGAGATAAGGGGATTCCTGCTGAAGACCGTAGCCAATACCGGAGGCCATTTGGCCTCCAACCTGGGCGTCGTGGAACTGACACTGGCCATCCATTATATCTTCGACTGCCCGAAAGACAAGCTGATCTGGGATGTGGGACACCAGTCCTACGTGCATAAACTGCTGACAGGACGGAAAGGGGAATTCAGCAACCTCAGAAAATACAAAGGCATCAGCGGATTCCCCAAGCCTACCGAAAGCCCGTATGACACGTACATCGTTGGTCACAGCAGTACATCCCTGTCCCTGGCGAGCGGTACCGTCGTTGCCCGCGATCTGCGGCAGGAATCACACAAGGTCCTGGCCGTTATCGGCGACGGCGCACTCACAGGAGGCATGGCTTATGAAGGCCTGAACAATCTCGGCCACATGCAGAAAGACGTCCTGATCATATTGAACTCCAACGAGATGTCCATCTCTCCCAATGTGGGTGCCATATCCAGGTACATCAGCCGCATCATCACAGGAAAAAGATATAACCAGTTTAAGGCGGAGATGGAAAAGATACTGCAGTCGATACCCACCGTGGGTAAGGCCATTATTAACCTGAAGAACAAGATCATGGAATCCATCAAGATGTTCTTCGTACCGGGCATACTGTTCGAAGAACTGGGATTCCTCTATATCGGACCTGACAACGGACATGATCTCGAACTGCTTATCAGGCGTTTAACAAAAATAAAGGAGATGAAAGGCCGTCCTATTCTTTATCATGTCATCACCAAAAAAGGGAAAGGATATGATCATGCCGAGAATGAACCCAGTAAGTTCCACGGCATTCCCAAATTTGACATTGAAACAGGCAGGATCAGTAAAAAAGGCGTATTAAATTATACGGATATCTTTTCCAGGACATTGCTCAGGCTGGCAGAAAAAGATAACAGGATCCTGGCTGTCACGGCAGCCATGTGCGAAGGCACAGGCCTGGAAGCGTTCAAGGATAAATTTCCCGACCGGTTCTTTGATGTCGGGATCGCGGAACAGCATGCCGTTACCTTCAGCGCTGCTCTGGCCAGGAACGGCTTTAAACCCGCTGTAGCCATTTATTCCACTTTTTTGCAGAGAGCCTATGACCAGATCATCCATGACGTGGCCATTTCCAGGCTGCCCGTGAAATTCTTCGTGGACCGCGCCGGACTTGTGGGCGAAGACGGCGAGACGCATCAGGGCATCTTCGATATTTCCTTTCTGAGAACAGTGCCGGGCATGGTCATCCTTTCCCCGCGGAACGGGAACGAACTGATGGACATGGTCCATACGGCCATGCAGTATGATAAAGGACCCGTGTGCGTGAGATACCCCCGTTTCAGTATCCCTGAAACCACTGTGGACTTCAACCGCCCCTTTAAGGACATTCCTATCGGCGAGATCGAAGTGCTCAACCAGGGAAAGGATATCGGGATCCTGGCCACAGGAGTACTGGTAGAAAACACGGTACAGGCTTTGCCTGCCTTGCAGGCTCACGGGCTGAATCCTTCCCTCTTCAACATCAGGAGCATCAAGCCTGTCCGGGAAGAACAGCTCGTTTCCCTGGTCCGGGACCTGGAGCAGATCATCATCCTGGAGGAGAACATCGTCAACGGCGGCCTGGGTGAATATATCCTGGCTCTCCTGAGCAAACAGGGGATCCATAAAAAGATAAAACTGATCAACCTGGGTGACCGGTTCATTGAACAGGGCGCCCCTGATATACTGAGAATGGAAGCCGGTTTAAGCACGGAAAAGATCGCAGAGGCGGTAATGAATTTCTGCGGGAATAAATAATGCGGCGGCAATGATTTTCCGTATTTCCTGATAACTGATTCCTTTCTTTGTGTCTTGGTGCCTTTGTGGCAGAATTTAAATTATGAAAAAACGGCTTGATACATTCTTATCCGAAAAGGGATACTTTCCCTCAACCAGCAAAGCCAGGTCAGCCATCCTGGCCGGCCAGGTCTTTCTCAACGGCATGATATCCGATAAACCCGGAAAGCAGGTGGATGAAAGCCTGGTCCGTACAGTTGAGATCAGGGAAAAGGAAAGATACGTGAGCCGGGGCGGTTACAAGCTGGAAAAAGCCCTGGATGATTTCTGCATCTCCGTAAAAAACCGGATCTGCATGGATATCGGATGTTCCACGGGAGGCTTTACGGACTGTCTCCTCCAGCGCCATGCCGGGAAAGTGTATGCCGTTGACGTGGGCTACGGCCAGTTCGATTACGGGCTGCGCCGGGACCCGGCCGTGGTATTGCTGGAAAAACAGAATATCCGTTACCTTGATGATAAACTCATTAAAGATAAAATAGATATTATAACAATTGACGTATCTTTTATTTCCGTCACGAAATTCCTTCCGGACCTGATCCGGTTCTGCGGCGAAGATTTCGACATCATCATCCTGGTTAAACCCCAGTTCGAATCGGAAAAAGGCGAAGTTAAAAAAGGGGTCGTTACATCCAGGGAACAGCATATCAGGATAATGGAAAAACTGACGGACCACTTTACCGGCCACGGATTCATGATTAGCCATTTTACATTCTCACCCATCAAAGGCCCGAAAGGCAATGTGGAATTCCTCGTGCATCTAAAAAAGAAGGGAAAGGGACTTTCCAGCAAAGAGATCATTGAAATGATCCGTGAAAAAAATTTCGCTGAAATCAGATAAAAATATCATGAACAAAGCGTATCTGCAGCGCTTTTATGGAAAAATAATAAAAAAAACTTGACTTTAATATTATTATTGTTATTTTTTATGATATAAATATATAAATAAATTATTAAGACGAAAATATCATTATTAAGGTCCTGTCACAGGGCAGGAGAATAAGCCAGTTCTTTTTATTGACAATTAGCAGATTTTTTACTTGATTTTTAAATGAAATGAGGGTATATTATATTATAGAAAAGAAGGGCAAAAACATAGATCGGACTCATAATATTATGGAGGAAAAGAATGAAAAGAATATTAAAAGCTAACCTGTTATTCATTACAGGATTAATAGTGATTTTATTTTTTAGCACATACGGTTTTGCCGCTGTAACACCCACTACTTATAATGATGTTGTTACAAATAAGGTGGTAATCAGTGGTAATAATTTTACTGCTGTATCAAATGCAATGGGAACAAATGTTTTACCTATTGTGGGCGGGAGCTGGGATGCCAGTTCTGATATCAGTAATGTTGCTGCCAGTTCTGTCCAATCCAATGTTTCCGTGCTGAGTAACTTAGGGAACAATGCCTTTACTTTCAGAATAAATGTAGATAATTTTGCTTCAAATGCACCATGCGGTGGTCTCTGGGCATGGGGGATTTATACTAATAATGGCGGTGTCGTACCTTATCTATCAGGCAGTGGAAATGGTATCGGCGCTTATTCGATCTGGATACCAATGGGAGCTACACGTAGAATAGTTTTTAGGGTAACGCTTTCATCCGCAGCCGGAGATAGCAGCTGGCAAAGATGGAGATTGCTTGCTCATACTACGGGAGCTCACCAGAACCGGACAAATTATATAGGTGATAACGGTTTTGAATATGGCGGTCCTCCTACAATGGGTTGGGGTGATGAAGTGACCAACTCACTTGCATGGAATGATCCTACAGGACTGGTCGGTTCTTCCAGCAATGAATTCGCTGTCCGGTGTTCCGCACCTATCATTGGCGTTTCAAAAACAATCCAACAAATCGCGATGGTATCCACTTCTCTTGATGATATGGCTATTCCAGGAGCCACTATCACTTATCGCATAACTGTGACGAACAGAGGAAGCGGTGCCGCTCAAAATGTAAAAGTTAGAGACTGGTTCGATACTACACATGTAGATTACAGGGGCGGTTTGACCATTGTATCAAATGCCAGTTTAACCTGGGGGACCAATGTGACTGCTAATTTTGTTCTCTGGTCCAATATCGGAAACTTTGGCGGTACCGGTAATGCCAGGAAAGCGGTATTCCAGTTTAATACCATCATCAGGTAAAAGGACATAAAGGAGGAAATATATGAATAAAAAATATACAATCTGGTTCTTCATAGCCGTCATCCTTTCTGTCCTTGTCGGCTTGAACACTGATGTTTTTGCACAGCTAACAATCACCAGTAATAATGCGCTTGTAACAAACAGGGCTGTTGTCAGCGGCGGGAACATTACCAGTTCATCCAATGGTGTAGGTGTGCGAATTAAACCAATCGTCGGCGGATACTGGAGAGCAGAAGCGGATATAGGTACTGGTACTGCTCTTGGTACTTATTCCAATGTCTCCTGGTTGACTAACCTTGGTAACAGCACATTTAATTTCCAATTGGGTGTTACCAATTTTACCAGGGCCAATAATGATGGCGGTTTATGGCAGTACTGGATATACACAAATACCGCAGCTTCAACACCTTACCTTACTGGTTATAGCAATCACCGGGTAACCACGACCAACTTTCCTATAGCCATGGGCCAATCCAAGAGAATCGTTTTCAAGGTCACAGTGGCCGGAGGCTCCAGTGATGGAATACAAAGATGGAGTCTTATAGCGAGGACACCGGATGTTAAATCCAATGATGTCGCTTATCTTGGTGATAATGGAAACAGATATGGCGGCCCTGTAAATGCCGGTTGGGCTGATGGCGGTGCAGTTGACGCATTAGTATGGTATGGGACAGGTGCTTCCGGTGCTCCTGACACGGAATACACCTGGCAAGTTGCTTGTCAACAGCCTATCGTAAATATAACCAAAACAATATCGAGTATTCAAACTATTGCTTCAGCTGGATTGGATAATATGGCCATTCCGGGTGCAACTATCTTTTTTCATATAAGAGTCACAAACACGGGATCAGGAAGCGCAACTACGATAAAAGTACGTGACATGATCGACACGGTCCATCTCCAGTATGCTGGCGGATTATCTGTAAGCACCCAGGCAGGTATCAATTGGAGAACAAATGTTCTGGCAAGTTCGATCATATGGTCGAACAATTCAACGACGAACTTTGGTGGTACGGGTAATTCCGGAAAAGCCACATTTGAATTCAGGGCGATCATCAGATAACCTGAATATTGAACAACCAAATAAAAAAGGCAGGCAAGGACCTATCGTCCGAACCTGCCTTTTTTATTTTATCCGGTATTCTGTTTATGCTTCCTGTCCGGGTACTTCCCGATTATGATTTCTTCTGTTTTCCTGATCGCTGATTCCTGATAACTGATTCCTCTCTTTTCTTCGCGCCCTGATGCCTTTGTGGCTATCCTTCCTTATTTCTTTCCTGATTTCCTGATTCCTGTAAACTGATTCCTTTCTTCGTGTCTTCGTGCCTTTGTGGCAATCTTTCTTCCCCTGATTCCTTTTTTTTCAGCATATCCTTGATCTGCCGGATGGTGTCCGTACTCTGCTCCCGCTCCTTGCCCGGGTCATTCTTCTCCTCTGAAGACTGGACATACTGCAAGGGAAGCTCGAGTAGGAACGGCGAAGGCTCCTTCTCCACCATCAGGCCGAATTTTTTTCTTGTCTTTGCGTGCGTGATGAACAGGTTCTCCCTGGCCCGCGTCATGCCCACGTAAAAGAGCCTCCGCTCCTCCTCCAGGACCCCGCCCTCTTCTATTGTCTTGGAATGGGGCAAAAGGTCGTTCTCCGCGCCCACCAGAAAGACCGTGTTGAACTCCAACCCTTTGCTCAGATGAAGGCTCATCAACAGGACTTTATTGTTCTCGATCTCGTCCACACCCTCCTCTTCCTTGGCAAAGAGGGATATCTTGTTCAGGTAATTATACAGGCCGGGCTCCTCCCCTTCCTGCAGGCTGGCCTCCTCGTAATTTCTGATGCCGGAAACAAGCTCGCTGATATTGTACATCCTCTTCTTCACCTGGATCATGTCATCGTTCAACCCGGTCTTCAGTTCCTCCTCATAATTTATCTCTTTCACCAGGTCATGGGCTATCTTATACATGGGCTTTTTTGTATGAAAGAATTCCTTCTGGTATCGGCGGATGAGCTCAGTAAAATTCAGGATCATGTTCTTGGCTGAGCCTTTGACCGCGTCGATCTCCATGATCTGCTCCAGGGCCTCAAAAAGAGTGATCTTCTTCTTCATACTGTACTGGTTGATCTCATAGATGGTCCTGTCGCCGATGCCCCGTCTGGGACAGTTGATGATGCGGAGCAATCCCAGCTCATCCTTCTCATTGGCGATCACTTTCAGATACGAGAGAATGTCCTTGATCTCCTTCCTGTCATAGAACTCCATTCCGCCCACCACCTCGTAAGGGATGTTCTTCAGCCTCAGCACCTCCTCAAAAGGCCTTGACTGGAAATTGGTCCTGTACAGGATGACCATCTGCTTCCACGGGACATGGTTGTGATGGTGGTACTCCCTCATCCGGTCCACCACGTATTCCGCTTCCCTCATCTCATCCGCAGCCTGATGGATGATGATCTTCTCGCCTGCCTCATGGACGGATTCGACCTGTTTGGGATGCCGGACCTTATTGTTCCTTATCAGATCGCCGGCCGCGGAAAGGATGGTCCGTGTGGAACGGTAATTCCTGGTCAGGGTAATGACGCAGGTATCTTTAAAATCCTTTTCGAACCTTAAAATATGCTCGATCTTCGAACCCCTGAACCCGTAGATAGCCTGGTCATCATCCCCTACCACGCATATATTATTCTCCGGATTCAGGATCTTCTTGATGAACTGGTACTGGATCTGGTTCGTATCCTGGTATTCATCCACCAGAACATAGCAATACAGTTCCCGGTAATGCTTCCGGACATCCGGGAATCCGGACAGAATTTTTACCGGAAGTATGATGAGGTCGTCGAAATCAACACTGTTATAATTTTTTAACAGCTCGTTATACCGGCTGAAAACGTTCCGGGAAACCAGTTTATACTCATCGTTCTCAATGGCGTCGAAATATCTCTGGCCAAGGCCGGAGTTCTTGGCCAGGCTCACCTGCTTGGAAATGATATTAAGGTTGAATTCCAGGCTGTCCAGGTGAAGCTCGTTCAGAACAGTTTTGATCGTGTTCTTTTTATCATCCTCGTCGTATATGTTAAAATTTTTCTTGTATCCCAGAAGTTCGATATGATCCCTCAGTATCCGTACGCCCAGGGAATGAAAAGTGGAAATGGTCAGGCCTTTCAGTCTTTTCCCAAGCAGGTTCTTCACCCTTTCCTTCATCTCTTCCGCTGCTTTATTGGTAAAAGTCGCAGCCAGGATATGTTTGGCTGCCACATGCTTTTTCAGCAACAGATACAGGATACGGAAGGTGATGACCCTGGTCTTCCCGCTCCCGGCACCGGCCAGGACCAGAACAGGCCCTTCCGTGGTAATGACCGCTTTATACTGTTCCTGATTTAATTCTTTTAAATAATCCATATGTAAAATAAAAAAACAGATATCTCCTGTAAGCAGAGTTGCTGTTTGCAGCGCTGCCCTTCCAAAGGACTCCTTACTATAACAGGAAATAATTTATAGTCAACCAATTTTTATTCATTATATTAAGAACATGAAAGAGTTCGGTTTAAATAAAGAAGAACATATCCGGTCGCGGAAAGAAGTGGAACAGGTCTTTCAGCAGGGAAAAATACAAGCCAATCCGTATCTTAAGATATTTTATAAAGAGAACAGCCTGGCCTGGAGCCGGTTCGGTATTATCATCAATAAAAAGTTCGGGAATGCCGTGGAACGGAACCGGGCGAAACGGCACATCAGGGAATTATACCGGATGAATAAGAACAAACTGGTAAGCAAGTCGGACAGGCTCTTCTTTATTAAAAATGAATTTAAAAGTATCCCGTTCAGGGAAAAAGAAAAGGCCTTTCTTGAGCTGCTGGAAAGGAGTAGGGACGGTGCTTGACATTTTGACATTGTTAAAAAATAAAGGATGAGAACAATGGCAATACATTTCAAAAATGTCAAAATGTCAAGCACCGTCCCCATTCTTTCCGGCTACGGACAGGAACAGAGACGCCATCCTTCCTGCCTGGGTTTTATAATTAAAATGCTGAGCTGCTATTTTACGGCCAAGCAGGGCTTTTTTCAGTAAACTCCGGTTGAAATAAATCCTCCTGATCTCCGAAGCCAGTCTTGCAGGATACGAACCATCCTTGATACCCCGGTAAGGAAGCAGGGAGCCTGCCTTTTGCAGACGCCGGGAAGCCTCGCCTACCCGCGTGGCTATGATATAGATATTATGAGCCAAATATTCCGGCAGCTTGCCCGTTGTCCTGAACGTGCCCACACGGTCATTCGACTGCGTAGAGATCCCTATATCGAACAGGGAAAGATAACAAGGCAGGTCCGGATAAGCCACACGCCCCAAAAAAACGACCTTATCACGGATGTGAAGCTCCCTGACCCTGTTCTTGAGATACGGAAGGCCGTCACCGTCTCCTATGACCAGAATTTTTATTTTTAAATCCTTCAACTGACTGGCGGCCTCGATCAGGTCCCAGCCGTAACAGATCCTGTATTTCCTGTTCCAGTTGATGGACCCCATTATCCCGATGACCAGGGACTTATCCAGGCCCAGTTTTTTCCTGAGACCGGCCGGGGACCGCCGGTATGAATGGTCCGGATCCACGCAATCCGGTATCTGGATCACATTCCTGTACCCTTTCTTTTTCATATATTCTCTATGGAAGAAGCCCCTGGTAACGATCCGGTCCGCGATCCGGTAGAACAGATCCTGGATAAAAAATATTTTCATCCTTTTAAAAAAAGGAACATCCTTATTCCTGTTCAGGAGGTAATAGTCATCCCCCACGTCAAGGATGATCCTGATGCCATAGAACAGCCTGGCCAGCAGGGCCATCCAGTACTTGGTACTGCCGATATCGAAGAAATAAAAAACATCGATACTCTTCCCGAGATCCCTGAGAAGCCGGAACAGTTTTCCCTTATCCTTCTTGTACTCGTCCAGGAAAAGGATACGGATATCGAACCTGTCCCGGGGAATGAACTCCCTGAACTTCATGGCCCGCACGTACATGAAAGAACGGTTATGGTCTACGAACATAAGGATCCGCAGTTTCGGCATCATGACACGCCATCCTTGGCCAGGACACGGCTGTACAGTTCCCTGATCTTCCGGATATATTGTTCTTCGGTAAAGTTCTTTTTCACGTGCAGGAGGCCGTTATGGACCAGCTTACAATATAATTTCCTGTCCCTCTTCAATTCCAGGATAAGCCCGGCCAGGGCTTTATGGTCATTGCAGGGATAGAGCAATCCCGTCCTTTTATGGGAGATGATCTCAGCCAGGCCTCCCACGGATGAAGCAATGACCGGTCTTCCACAGGCCATGGCCTCGATAGCGGTACGGCCAAAAGCCTCTTCTCGCGAACTGATTACCACAGCATTAAGCCCTTTGATAACCGGTAATATATCCTTCACAGGATCGATAAAATGAAAATGGGCCTGATGATGCCGGATCAGCTGTTTGATACGATCGCCGTATTCCGTATGATGGCCGCCTATCAAAAAAAAATGAATAGCCGCGTCCTTCTGCAATACCTCCAGTCCGGCGCGGACGAAGTCCTCCTGGCGTTTCCGTTCCTCGCATTGGCCGATAAGGCCTGCTTTAAAGGCTCTTTTGATCCGGGGAAAACGGCCTGAAAGGCTGTCCTGTGCCTGAGCGGCTGATCTGACGGAAACACCGTTATAGATCACGGAAATATCCTGATGAAGGTCCCTGAACTGGTCTCTGACCGCCCGGGATACGGCAATGACACGGTCTGCCCTGTGCAGAAAAAACTTCCTGGCCTTGCTCCGGGTGATAAAATCCCTCACATGGCATATGGTCCTGGTTCTTTTCTGACAAGCCAGGACCATCAGCGGATTCACTTCATACGAATTGGAATGGACGACGCTGATCCCCTTTTCTTTAATGATTTTTCTTAATTGAAATACAGCGGATATGTTCCTGATGAAATATTTCACTTTCCTCCAGGCGCGGAAAGGGATAAAAAGGAGAGGCACGCCTGATCTTTTCAGCTGGTCATAGAACGGCCCTTTTTCACAGAAGAGCACATGGAGATCATACTCTTTTTTCACAGCCCGGATAAGCATCTGCAGGCTCATGGCGCTGCCGCCCATGATACCGTCTTTCTGGATGTATAGGATACCTGTTTTTTTCATTATAATCTTATCACGACTGCAAGGAAGGTCATAAAGGCATTAAAGGCTACAAAGGATGTAAATGTTATAAAGGGAAAGATCAGGAATACTCATTTTTTTGTATTAACCTTTAAAACCTTTTTAGCCTCTCCGACCTTCCTCATTGCCTTTACAGCCTTTATAACCTTTATGATTATTTAAACCTTTTATTCAATAGTGCCGAGTGCGTTCTTCTCCTTCCAGAGTACGGCATCGCCCTTCTGAAAGATTTTGTCCGTGGAAAGGTCTTTTTCCAGAAGGCCGTAACTGTAATTCTTGAACACGGTGATGATCTTCAGGACGCCCTTAAAGCCGTTCTCGTCATAACCGATCACTTTCTGAGTAAAGGGATTCTTCTTCTCCTCGTAAACCTCGACCTGCACTCCGCTGTTCAGACCATCCTTCTCCCCCAGAGAGATCCTGTACACCGAGTTTAAATTAAAGGTAGCCGTGTATTTTTCAATATTATTGATAAGGATAAGGTTGTTCTTCTCGAAAGCACAGAACCGGTTATCCCGCGAAAGTTTCTGGGAAAAGACCCCTTTCTCTTCGAGCAGGAGGACCTTCAAGCGCGTAGGGATGTGAACCATAAAGCTCTTCCCCTGGTTGTTCTGATAAGTGAGGAAATCAGGGTCATAGGCCAGCTGAAAATCCAATATCTCGCTCTCATCATCCACCACAGGATAAGCAGTCTGGTCCGACAGGTCGTACAGGCTGATCCGGTTATTATCCAGAAAAAGGAACGAATCATCGCTCTTAACAGGAATGATCTTCTTCACAATATTGGTGAAGAGCACTTTTGCGTTCATATCCTGGTCCATGATATTGGCTTTCAGGTTCTCGTCACAGAAGATGACCTTTTTATCATTGTCCACGAAGAGGGGGTTGCTCCCGTTCGCAAAAAAATAATTATTATTATCCTTTAATTCACATACGAATATCTTTTCATTATCCGAGTAAAGGATCTTGTCCGACTTCAGGCTGATATCATACGTGGCAATATGACCGGCCGTAACCTTGATCTCTTTCTCTTTATTGCTGTAATTGAGGACCAGGCTCTCCTTCCTGGTGAAAACGATGTTCTTTCCGTCATACGACCATAAGGGGACAAGAGAATTCCCGTAAAAGATGGTCTCCTCATCATTCTCGCTGATATGGTACAGTTTCCAGATGACGGTGCCGCTTGATTTTCCGTACACGGAATAGATCAGGTCATTACTGCTGACAGGCGACCAGATGAGATTATTCCCTTTGATGTTGAGCGCTTGAAGGCAGGAACAGGAAAGCAGGATAATCCCGATTAAAACAGCTGTTTTTTTCATTCGATTTTTCCTCCGCGTATTCTTACCTGAATATAATGGATAAACATCTTTCGTCAAGGAAAATCAGGATAAGTCTGTTTTTAATTATAGCCGCTAAGGCACCAGGTTAAGGCAATAAAGGTTCTAAAAGCTATAAAGGTTTTAAAAGAAAAAACATGAATAAATTAAACTGAAATACAAGAGAAGAGCGATATGTACGAAAGATCAGTACGCAGTCATCAGGATATTCAGGATATCTTCCTTGGAGAGGGGCAGAGGCGCATAATTAATAAAGGAATATCGCCGGGCAATACTGGAGACGATAGGCAGGTTCTCCTTGTTGATCTTATAATCCCCGAGTTTCTGCGGCACCTTCAGGTCAAAGAGAAGTTTTCTTACGCCTTCGATGGCCTTGATGGCGGCTTCCACGACCGTAATGCTGCTGATATCCTCGCCCAGGGCTTTGGCGATCTGCACATACTTGTTGGGCATGGCCGTGAGGTTAAACTCCATGACATAAGGAAGCATGATGGCATGAACGATATTTTTGTAAATGGGTTCGCGCGAGCTTAAGGCCATGGAAATAGCCTCGCAGGTACCGAGTTTGGAGGTCAGCAGGGACAGACCTGTCAGCACGCTGGCCATCATGATATTGGAACGGGCTGTCAGGTCCTCTTTGTTAAGAAAGAGCCGTTTCATATTCTTCCCCACGATCTCGATGGCTTTGATGGAAAGCGAATCAGAGATGGCGTTGGATGCGGCCGAAATAAAGGATTCAATGGCATTGGAAAGTATGGCAAAACCGGAACTAACGGTATAGTTGATCGGCAGGGAGAGCGTCACCTTGGGATCGATGAGGCAGACCTGAGGGAACAAGCCCGGATTCAGATAATTTTTTTTTACGTTATCGTTGTCTTTCAGTATGAACTCGTTGTTGAGCTGCTGCGTGACCCCGGGGATGGTGGGGATGAGGATAAGGGGGACGGAACTGTTGCCGCCGATACCGCCGTTCAGATATTCCGATATCTTTCCCGGATTCTTCGCGAGGTAACAGGCAGCCTTGGAAGCATTGATCACGCTGGCACTTCCCAGCCCGATCACAAGCTTAACGCGGGACTGGCGGACCAGCTCCCCCAGCTCATCGATAACCTCGTTCTTCGGATCACGGGAGATCTTATCATAAAGGATATATTCAATACCGCTTTTTTCCAGCAGACTGGTCACCTTGTCCTGAAAGCCGAGACCGGCCATGGTGCCGTCATCCGTGATGAGAAAGACTTTATCCGTATATTCTCTTGCAGTTTCCCCGATGCGGTCAGCTACTTCTGTCCCGAAGACGATGCGAGTAGGTAATGCAAATTCTATTGAACTTAATGTTATCATCTATTAGAAGATCAGGATTTTTCTTCAAGGTCTTTTAATATCTTATCTTCGATCTCGAACTTTCGTTTTAAATTTTCCGCCAGCTTCGCGTAAATATCTATATTGTCGTATTCGCCGTTCTCGAGTTTTTCCTTGGCTGATTTGACCTTATCGGTCCGGATATCCGGCGCGCTCTTCACGATATCAATATACTTCTTGATCTCGGTGGACCGCTTGGCCTCGTTGGACAGCTCGATGGAATCCGCCCGATCCGTTTTTTCCGTCCGGGACGCATTCTTAGCCTTCTCAGCCTTGGCCACTCTGTTGACTTCATTGATTCCGGAAATATTTTTAATATCCATAATTTTTCACCTTCTATCTTATATATCGGAATTTATTAAATTTTCCTTTAATAATTTTTACAAATCTCTTCCGGATCATGACCGGCTCTCCGCGGAGATAATGATAACATACTCACCTTTGAGCTCCTGTTCGCCTATGTCATCCAGTATATCCGTTATATGACCTAATTTAATACTTTCAAAAACTTTTGTCAACTCTTTAAACAAAAAAAGTTTAACATTACCCAGTTTTTCATGCAATATCTTAAGTAATTTGATCACCCTGTAAGGCGATTCATACAGGATGATATTCCCCTCAAAATCCTTGATTTTCATCAGTATTCTATTGATTTTATTCGGACTCCTGGGTAAAAAACCGATAAATAACGAAGGTTTATCGGCTATTCCGGTCAGGGATAGTGCAGTGGCCAGGCCTGAAACACCGGGTATGGGTATTACCCTGATCCGGTGCTCATGGCATTGATGGACAAGATAATTACCGGGGTCCGAGATACAGGGAGTACCGCCGTCGCTGATCAGTCCCACCTGTTTACCGGAAAGAAGGTCCTGGATGACCTGCCCGGTCTTATGCCTTTCATTCCCTACGAAATAGCTCTCCAGATGTTTTTTAATATTATAATGGTTGAGCAGTTTGAGGGAATGGCGCGTGTCTTCGCAAAGGAGATAATCCACCTGCTGGAGGGTCTCCAGGGCCCTGAAAGTAATATCTTTCAGGTTTCCGATAGGAGTGGAAATGAGATACAGACAGCCGTTCTTTTCGTCATTCATCAATATGCTTCTTGCTTGAACACATTGTTCCGTATCAGGTCCACGCTGATGGTGTTGATATCTTCCGTGGTAAGACCGGCGATCTCATCCACTACTTTCCCGGAATTGGGTATCCGGAAATACTTAAAAAAGGCCAGGATGATATCGATAGCTTGTTTATTCAGCATGACATCCTTGATCGATGATCCCTTATCCGAATTGATCGGGTAGATACGGCCAATGACGATCTTTTTATCTTTGATGGTGAGATACTTCCGTGTATTAAAATTTTTTTCGAATTTTTTATACTTTTTCAGCTCTGCCTCATCATGGATCTGGTCCATGACCAGCTGATAACCGTATTTTTTAAGGATTTTATCGATTTTTACAGCTTCAATCTCCACGATCCGACTCCTTTAAATCAAGCTTAACCTTCTTACTTATTATCGGCACAACAGGGAGAAAATAAACGTGAAAACACTGATCTTACCGGGTCCCTTTATTGTTTTTTATTGTTCTCGGTCTTGACCAGTTTCTCTATATAAAGGTAACGTTTGATCTTTTTCGTCGATGTTTTCATCAGTTCCTCCGAATGGATCTTATACCCGGATATGCGTTTATAGACCGGTAATTTAAAATTGACCTTTTTTACCTCATGGCTGATCAGGTTCTCTATCTTATCCGGCGTATCGTACTTGACGGCTGTGACCCGGCCGTGTTCGTTGATGGCCTCATAATCCGGGACAATGATGGCGTACACCTTCTCACCCCGGTCCTTTTCCGAAGCCGGCAGGCCGTAAGCCATGGATTCCAGGATAAATTTACAGGCATCCAGCTTGAATTCTATCTCCTCGGGGAACACGTTCTTTCCGCCCTGGGTCACGATGATGTTCTTCTTTCTCCCTGTGATGAAGACAAAGCCGTCCTTATCGATATACCCCTCATCACCCGTATAGATCCATCCTTTTTTCACAACTTCCCTGGTAGCCTTCGTGTTCTTATAGTACCCTTTCATGATCATGGGTCCCCTGGCGATGATCTCGCCGATGCCGTTCTCATCCGGCTCATTGATCCTGATCTCGGTATCCGGCAGGGGAAGGCCTACAGAATAATAATTCAGATGTTCCAGCGTGCTCACCGTGATGACAGGCGATGTTTCCGTCAGGCCGTAACCCTGAAGAATAGTGAGCCCCAGGTCATCGAAGGCTTCGGCCACGTCCGCGCGCAGCGGTCCGCCGCCGCTGACAAAGAACCGGATGGTGGACATGCCGGCCTTTTCCCTCAAGCCCCTGAAAACGCCCTGGCCGATCTTCTTGTTCATCAGCTTCTTCGTAAGCCGTACGATCCCCATGCTTGAACTGAAAAGAAGCCTGACAGGGAGCGGTTTTTCCTTAATGGCCTTCAAGACGCCGTTGTACAGTTTCTCGAACAGCAGGGGAACGCCCAGCATAATGGTCACGTTGGTCTCTTTGATATTATCCAGGATATTCTTGGATTTCAAGCTCTCCGCGTACGTGATGGTGGCACCCTTGTAAAGAGGGATGATAAAACCGGCCGTGAATTCAAAGGAATGATGAATGGGCAGAACAGACAGGAAAGTATCGTTCTCATCGAACCGGATCATCTGACAGGCGGATTCCACATCTATAATGATGTTTTTCTGGGTGAGCATGACACCCTTGGCAATACCGGTAGTACCTGAAGTGTACAGGATGGCCAGGATATGGTTGGGCCGGGCTTTATGCATAAGAGGGAGCTTATAGTTCTCCCCCATCTTCAGGAACTTGGAAAAGGGAATGACGTTCTTGTCCTCCTCCTGGGCATCGAAACAAATAATCTTTTTCAGGCTCTTGACGCTTTTAAAGACCTCCTGAACGTTCTCCAGGCATTTTCGGGAAGTAAAGATGAACTTGGTCTTTGAATCGTTCATCAGGTATTCCAGCTCGCTGGGTCCCAGCTGGGCGTCCAGAGGCACCACGATCCCGCCGGACCGTGAAATGCCCATATAGGACATGCCCCATTCAGGCCTGTTCTCGCTGTACACGCCGGCCCGGTCACCGGGCAGGAAAAAATGACGGCGTAAGGCCTTGGCCGTATGATTTATATTATTCCAGAAATCCTCGTAGGTGTATTTCTGGTACACATCATTCACTTTCATCTGCATGACCACTTTCTTGCTGAACTTCTTGCAGCTTGTCTCCACCATCTCCATAACGGTCTGGTAGCCTATTTTATCGCATACGATATAATCACGCGGCAGCAACATGGTGATACCTCCTTGATCTTGAACAGAGAGATCCCTTCTCCGCGGGTCAGGAAACCTTTTCGATCAGGATATGATCCTCTGTGATTTGTTTCACGGTCCCGCTGATACTGGAATGGAGCCGGACCCCAGGGGAGGAGTCCCCGGCCAGGTCAGCGATCAGTTCACCTTCCCGCACCTGCTGATGTTCCTTCACAACAGGCCTGGGAGCGTTCCCGGCATGCTGTTTCAGACTTATTTTCACTTCCCTGATATTATTTTTTTCAAGGTTCATCGCAGCCTTATGATCGTATCGTTTCACATCCAGTTTTAATTTCAGCTTATCTATAGGGATGCGGCGGTAGGGATACATGGGATGGGTCTGCGCCACGGCTCTTCCCCGGAACGGGTTCCCGACCTTGTTCCGGACCAGCGCATCTCTGAGGAATTTATACACATCCTTGGGTGAGAGGAGCTGGGGACAGGCATAATAGGAACACAAGCCGCACTGCGAGCATAAAAAGGCATCTGTATATTCCCCGAGATTATACTGGTTCAGATAACTGATCCTGCGCATCATGAGATGGGGCTTCAGGTCTTGATGACCGAGGATGTAACGCGAACAGGATTCCGTACACATAAAACATTGTTCGCAGACGGAACGGGAGAGCCTGATCTGTTCTTCGATGGTCTGCTTCTTTCTCCTGATCATGGGATGGCCGGCCGGCAGGAGAAGCAGCCCTGACGTGGTCTTGTTGACGGTATCCTCCTCTGACACGAGCTTGCCCATCATGGGGCCGCCGTCGATCAGGACATATTCTTTTATCAGCGGTCCGCCGCAGAGCCGGAGCACATCCCGGACCAGTGTACCGACCGGCAGGTTCAGAGTCTGCGGGTGCCGGACCTCTCCGGCAACGGTCAGCCACCTGTGCGTCACGGGCTTATCCTCGAAAAGAGCCTCGTAGATATTCAGGACCGTTCCCACATTATCCACGATCGCGCCCGCATCCAGGGGAAGCCCTCCTTCAGGAATGATCCTTCCGGTCACATGATAAACAATATCCTGCTCGTCACCGGCCGGATAGCAATCCTCCAGATAAAAAAGTTCAATATGCTTTTTATCCCGGATAAGGGAGGAAAACCTTTCTACAGCCGCCTCATATTTCTTCTTGATAGCGATACGGATCTTTTTTATAGCAAGGACATCATGGAAAAGGTCAAGGACCCTTACGATCTCTTCGGCAAAATGAAAAGCCAGCTGCTGGTCCACTTTCAGGAGCGGTTCGCATTCCGCGATATTAACAATGAAGTATTCCGCCGGATGATCCAATTTAACATGAGTCGGGAATCCGGCCCCTCCTGCTCCCGCGACACCGGCTTCTTTTATGATCTTTATCAATCCATCCTTTGATAATCCCATAAGGATAAAGTATAGTAATTTTATTACCTATGTCAATATAAAAATCGGCCTCAGGACCGGGTGATCCGCTGTCCGTGGAGATTTATTCCGGGAACATGTCCAGCATGGCGGTCATGGCCTTAAGAAATCCGGAATCAGGATAAAAGACCTCAACGGCCTTATGTACTTTTTCCCCTTCTTTCTTATCCCGCAAATAGTAATAACACATAAAAATATAATACAGCACGGAATCCCCCGGGATGCTCCTCTGTTCCAGTTCTTTCAGGCTGATCCCCTTGAAACGGCCAAGCGCGTCTTCGTACATCTGGCCGTTGAAATATTCCAGGCCTGTCCTGTATGACAGATAGTTCCTGTCCTTCATGGTCTCCGGGTCCTGTTCCAGGACACTGATATTCTTTTCCGCGTTCTCCCGGCGGCTTTTCATGGTCTTGATCTCTTCCAATCCCTGGTTCAGGCTCAACTTAACGCTCTGGTAATACATGGATGAAGGATACGATTTCAGGAATTTCTCTGATTCTTCGATGGCGATCTTCCATTTTTTCAGCTGGCTGGCTGAAAAAGCGATATAATAATCGATCATCTCACTGGCCGTCACCATGGATTCAGCCGGCGCCGCGGGAGGGTCTTTCCTTATTTTCATGCAGTACTGCAGTAATTTCGAATACTGCATGGATGTCATATAACTTAAAGCTAATTTATTGAAACCCGTCCATGTGAGGGAGTTCTTTGATTCCTGCTTTAATTTTTCCTCCCTGATCTTGTCATATTCCACGATCCTTATCCTGATCCTGTCCAGTTCTTTTTTAGCCTGGTTAAAATCAGGGGCTTTCACCACAAGCCCTTTCAGGATATCCTGAGCTTTTTCGTATTCGCCCCTATCTTTCAGGTCAAGGGCCAGACCGTAATCCCTGATACGGTTCAGGTCGATCCTCGGCACGCTCATCTTGCTCTTATTGATCTTGATCCCGGGTGATATCTTCTGAAGCTGGCGGGCGATGTCATAAGATACCTGAAGGAGAAGGTCCAGGACCTTGTCCGGAGAAGTTTGCACGTTCCCGCTCCCCAGGATCGCGGCTGTTTCCACTTCCATGATACGGTACTGAACCATTACATCCTTTTCGCTGATAAGATAATTTCCTGCCACAATATACTGGGTACCGAGCAGCTTTCCCACTTTAGGGACAGTATGATCGTTCATCATTCCTGTCAATCCCATCTCCATCTCATCCACAAGCTTCTGGAGGTTCTCCCTTTCCACGACCTGAACACCCTCTATGGTCGTGAGATTGGAGATCAGTATCTCGGCCAGGGCTTTACTGAATCCTGAGCTCTCCTGCCCGGAAGAAAGGTCTTCAAAATAAGAAAGGGAGATTGTGGGCATGCTGTTCCCGGCCCAAAGGCCGGCCGTGAATAAAAAAAGAGGCAGAAGCACCTTAACCGAAGCTCTGAATATTTTCCTCATTGATCTTCCCTCCCTGCTCCGGAAAGGCCATAAAGGTAATAAAGGCTTTAAAGGCAGGAAAGATACGGAAATATTTACCTTGAGAGCCTTTATTGCTTTGATCACCTTTCAAACCTTTTACGACAGACTTATGATCAATATTACCGCAGGATGACCAAGAAAAACATTCCTGACAGCGAAGATCATTCCAGGGCCCGGATGATGGTCTCCACTTCTTCCTTGATCTTTTCCAGGTTCTTATACGATTCCCTGACAAGGGAATCATCCCTGGCCGGCGTATGGACCAGGTCATAGTCATCCATGATCTTCCGGCCCCGTTTATCATCCTTCTCCCTGGCCATGATGATCCTCTCGATCATCGTCTCCTCCATGACCAGATATTTTTTCATCATTTCTTTCAGGTCAATGGAAACGCTGAACTCTTTCTGGAGGACACTCCGTTCATGTTCCCATCTTTTATCCGTTTTAATCCGCTGGAGCATCTCCAGGGAAACTCTCACCCCGCCGCTGCCGCACAGTCTCATCAGCTGGTTCTTCAGCCCTTTCAGGGAATAATACTGTAAGAACAAAGTATAGGTTTCAACGGCATGGACCCTGCTGCGTTCCAGCATGTAATTCTTTCCCAGCCCGCTGATATCCTGGTCCGTATAGATCTCCTTCTTTTCATTGATCATCAGGGCTTTACGCGCTTTAATGATCAGGTCCATGATCTCCGGACGGAAAACCTCAAAAACGTACATATTCCTGGTGGCTTTATTCCTTTTCTTGAATTTACTCTCGTTCCTCTTCAGGGCGTACATGTTATCGGACAGGACCCAAGCCGGGATGATCTCGTTATAAGCCGGCGAGATGCCGTGACCGTGAATGCTGCTGTCCGCCAGGGTGATAAGGGAGAAAGGGAATTCCACTCTCTGGGGCAATGTCACGGCTCCCGTGGAGATGATGGAATAAGGGGCAGCTAAAAAGTTCACCGGGAATTTTATGTTGCATCCCAATCCAAAGAAAAGCCCTTCGCCTATCCTGATCTCCTGGTCAGCGGCCCGGGAAGTATGGTTGCTCCCCACATTGGCGCCGTAACCGATATTCCCTTTTCCTTCAGGCCACAGGGCGGCGATCAGGAGGGACTGATGGTGGAACCCGACGAACGGCCCCACCAGGGAGGAATTTACCTCTCCCTCTGCCACTCCCGTATTGGAACCAATGATGGAATTGATCACCTTGCCGTGCCGTTCCACCTCCGAGTGTTCGGTGAGGACGCTGTTATCCACTACGCCCATGGAGGTCACTTCACAGCCCCACTGAAGGACAGAATTCCTGACGAACGCGCCGTCAGAGACCCTGGCCGCTTCCGCGGGATTGCACAGAACGGTCGAATTATCCAGTTTCAAACTGTTCTCGATCCTGGCCCCTTCAGCAAGGAAAGTATTTTTTATAACGGAATTGTTGAAAAGCCGGACCTTCCTGCAGATGATCCCTTTTTCAAAAACGACCTTTTTTACATACTCCTTGACAAATTCCCCGTACTGTTCCAGCACGCTTTTATCCGATTTTCTCATGGCCATCTGCACGGCGTCTTCCATTTTTAATTCAGCGAAAGAGTAGATCTCCCTTCCGCCTGTCTCGACACCTACGGAAACAGGATTCCCGTTCCCGTAAACAGGATTCTTATCCGCTGTAATCGAACCGTTATGGATGAGGATGGAATCCCCGCCGATATAATAATTGCTGATAAAGGCGTTATCCTGGACCAGCATGGGGCCGTCCAGTATGCAGGAAGCCAGCGTGGAATGATAGATCCCGGAATCCATTGTATTCAGATCA
>JAQTRT010000194.1 GCA_028711675.1 bacterium
GGTCGGGCATGACCAGGTACCCGACCCTGTCAGAAAGGCTCAGAATATTGTCATTATTACCGTCCTGGTTGTTGATCCGGTACAGGAGAAATGTCAGTGAATTTTCCCATTCCACGATGTCTAATATGCCGCTTAAACTGGCGGTCCAGTATTCCTGCCACCCGCTTTTCACGCCGGAAACAACGGATTTATCGGCTTTCTTGGAATACGTTGTGGAGAGCGAGGTTTTCAGGTTCTTGAAATACCCGTCCAGAAGGAACATCTTGGTCACGTCGATCCCGGCTTCATACAGCTGCCAGTTATTCTTGGAATTATTTACTTCTTTCTTGCTTGCGGCTGTGATATAACGGAGGCGGCCTCCCAAAGAGAGTTCGTTCTGCATGTTCAATACGTTCGCGGCCTTGAACTCCAGTTCGTCGTCGGTCAGGATCTCCTGGACAGGCTTGAAGGCTGTATTGTTCCGCTTATAAGCAGCGCTGAAGGAAAGGGTGTTGAGGTCCATGAGCCATTCGTCGCCGGCGTAGAATTTCAGGGTGTCGTTCACCAGGTCCTTGGAACCCAGGGAGAAGAACCTTTCGTCCACCAGGCTGACCCGGGCTAAAAGATGGTGGGCTTCTATGTGATTTTCGGACTCCAGGTAGAACGCGTGTCCTTTCAGGTTCTTGTTTGTAGGATTCAGAAGGTCGCTGTCGTACCGGGAGTTGGCGTATACCGCGTAAATTTTATTCCGTGAAGCAAAATACCCGGCCTTGGTGGAGAAAAGGTCATTTTTTACAGGCAGGGTCTTGTAGTTCTCATTGGTTTTTAAAGAATTCTGGTCGTCCTTGTAGATGTTGTAAAGAGTGTCCACGTTGAATTTACCGAAATTGACAGAAAGGTTGCCGCCGTAACTGGCCTGCTTGAACTGGCCGTTCTGGTTTGCTGTGTTCATGCTGCTGGATTCAAAGCCTTTCTTTTTTTCCTTGGTGAAACCGATATATCCTGAGAGGAGGGTCTGGTCGAACAGGCTCTTGGTACTATTGAGCAGGACACCTGCGTTCACGCCTCTGAGCTTGGAATTCCAGACGCTGACAGGCGAATGGACCCTGGTCTTGTCGCCGATGTAGAGGAACCAGTTCTTGTTCTTTTCGTAATCATACTGGTCCGCATAAAAATAAAGGGAATCAATGGTATACTCGTTAAAATCATCTTTGTTTTCCCTGGTGTAGCTGTAGCGTATCCGGCTTCTGGTCACCAGCCCCGTGCTCCGGTCATCCGTGGTGTACATATCCACAAAAGGCTGAAAATCAGAACTGTTGCTCGAACTTATGCTCTGGCCTCTGACCTGGACCCCGGCTTTCACGTAGCCGTTCAGGCTGGCCTCAAGGTCCAGGCTGATGAAGAGAATGAATAACAGTATGAATATCTTGTTCCTCATGAATGAACCCTCCGTATTTTCTTCCTTGTTATCTTTCTGGCGGGCCGGGCGGCATGGCTTTCCATTCGATCACCCGGTCGGAATTGATCGCATAGTTGCCGTTTTTATCCCATGCTTCCACGTAGACCGTATTCTTACCGGGATAAAGCTTCAGCGTGTAATGAAGGATGGCGTTGCTTGCGGCATCAGGCACCTGTTCCCCGTTCACATAAACGGAATCGAGGTTGCTGTCATTCACCATGAACATTACATCATACTCTTCAGAAGGCGTGATCTCTCCGAAAGAGGCTGGTCTGAACACGGTGATAATGGGCGCTGTTGTATCGTCTCCGCCGTCTCCCTCTCCTGTGAAAAATATGGGTTCTCCTGCTTCCTGGCCCTCTTCGATGAGACAGCTGAATCCGGCCTTTACTTCCTTGCTGACCCCGTATTTTTCGTTTATGTTCCTTACTATGATAAGGCCGCTAAAGACCTTCACTCTGGTCAGTTCTTCCTGGACTTGGGTCTCAAAATATGTCCCGCGCACTCCCACGACAGCTGTGGGTGTCTCTATGTCCAGAAAGTTCTTTTTACCCAGTTTTTCCAGTTTTACTTTCATGGACCCGAACAGTACTTTAACCTTGGAATTGTTCTCCTGATCTTGTAGAAGCACTTTATCAATGCTCATCACGCCTTCGCCTTTGATATGGAACCTGGCCCCGCTCGTCAATTCCAGCATGCAGGAGGTATTTTTGTAAGTTTTCAGGATATCCCCTTCCTGGATCTTGGTCTTGAGCGCGGCTTTCTGTACGGATTTGTCCTTTTTCTTTATTTCCATGCGGCCCATGATGAATTTTACTTCGCCGCAGGAAGTGACGGGCTTTTCAATGCTCTTTACTTTTTCCTTGGCTGCCTGCAAACGGAACTGCAGAGAGCAGATGAAGAGCAGAACTGTGATGATCGTTGTGGTCTTGCTCATGGCTTGTCTCCTGTTAATAATTGAATTTTATCCCCAGGCTCTGGTCCATGCCCAGGTCTCCCCGGTACGTCAAAAGATAATGGCCGGTGAACCGCTGCCATTTTAATTCCATTCCACCGTTCAGCATGTTCCGCAGTTCATTGGCCCGGGTTGTGCCGTCCGTATATTCCACTGTGCTGTTCCCGTATTCCGAGAGAAGGCTGAAATTCCTGACGATGTTCACTGTGGCCCGCAGGGAAAAGAGGAATTGTTCCAGGTCCGTACCCATGCCCATTCCCACGGTCAGCCGTCCTATCTGATAGTCCAGCGCTCCCGTGATCCGGGGTATCAGTTTTTCATAGGTCATGTTCCTGGAATAAAGTTTATCAGCCAGAAGATTGTCCAGCATAAGGCCTGCTCTCAGGTTTCGCAGCACATTCCTGGATATTCCTGTTCCCAGGGCCAGCATCATCCGTTCATATCCGCTGTAAAGCCTCTGGTAGACCATACGGGTGTTCACACCCAGGTTAAAATATTTCAACTTACGGCCATAACCTATGGTCACTGCTGTCTCGAGAGTATCAAAGCTGCCTGAAAAACTTCCGTTCTCATCATAACCTTTAAACCCGCTGTTCTGGAGAAGGAGCACGTTCATCCCGAAACCGGATCGTTCCCGGCTCAGGGAAAAACCAATGTCATACACATTAATGCCTTCTATGCCGTCCGAAGCCTCGTCAAAGAGGTTACGTCCGAAAGGCTGGTAATAGTTGAGCATGACTTCGTTCTTTCCTGATATGAGCAGTGAAGGATTGTACACAGCGGCTTCAGCCGTGGAACTGTCCGCGGCGCCTGTCCGGCTCCCGGCCATCCGGGAAGCTGCTCCGAATTCCAGAAAAGCATAGGATGACGCGGAAACCCGGGTGCCTGTGCTGTATATCAGGATCAGTAAAATAAAAATAATTTTTATTCTCTTTTTCATCTCTTTCCTCCTTAAGCCGGTTTATTTTATCACTACCAGTTTGCCTTTCTTGACGATCTCTTTTTCGCTCAGTTTGCTCCTGGCTTTTATCACATATACGTATGAACCGCTTGACAACTTGTCTATCGCCAGGCTGATCTGTTTTTTAAATCCAGGGGTCTGGTCCTCTTTCAGGCTGAACACTTTTTCTCCGGCTATAGTGTAGAGGCTGAACTCGATCCGGCTCTCTTCTGTGAGCGTGTATTCTGTTTTCAGGAAAGAGTGTTTGCTTTTGATATATGGATTGGGGTAGGTCTTTACGTCTATAATATCCACTTCACCCGTGAGAAAGGCCGCGTATTCAGGTGTGGCTACTTTCAGCAGGTATTCCTTATTGATGCCGTATTTACCGCCTTCCACCTTGATGCTTCCTGAACCGCTCCGGCTGATGACCTTGCCTGTGTATCTTTCGACCAAAGCGCACATGAGGCCGGCCTGGCCGATCTGGTTCAGGTCCCAGGTCAGTTCACCGTCCTGAAAAGGGATCTCGCTGGAAGCCTTGAATTCCCATACTTTATAAGTGGTTATTGGCGACCGGATGTCGTAGGACAGGCTGTTCCCGATAGAGAGCCGGACATTGGCCCCCGGTGTCTTCGGGACCTTATTATAGTCATATTGATCGCCGGCATCCGCGCTTTTCTGCGCTGTACCTATGAAATTGAAATTATCCTGCTTGCGGCCTGCTGAAAAACCGATCCTGGACAGCCAGTCGTATTTTTTGTCTTTCAGGTTGACAGATTTGGCAGCAGGGATTTTGGACCTGGATTTCAGGGTTTGTTCACTTCCTTTAACATAAAGCATGCATTCCTGATTTGCCCAGATCCAGCATCCGTACCAGGGATACAGTACATCCGTAAGAAAGTAGCTGTAGCCGTCGTAAAAATATAATCCCGGATCAATATACTGTTCCGCTTCCAGGAACGGTGTCAATAAATTGGTGTTGCCCCGTTCCCCGACCCGGAGCACGTCGCACGGGAAAAGGAAGGGTGATGTAATAAGGTTCCAGCCGGGTGACAAAGGGAGCCCGGCATTGTCCGATTTCGAGAGAGGCTCACCCTGGGGATTGAACAGGAATGAATTGCCGGGATAGATCCAGTATCCTGTGTAGGGCTGGAACTTGGACGGCTGCTGATACTGCATGCCGTTCGCATCCGGGGTCAAGGAAGGGTTCCATTCATACAGATAATAATCGCCTGTTTCCCCGGAATTGAGGTTAGCGGATATCTCCCGGCTCTGCAGGGGTTTGGAGATCCCGATCAGGTTCCAAATCCCGCCCCAGACATAGGAATTGGAGAACATAAAAGACATGG
The DNA here is from genome assembly GCA_028711675.1 of bacterium. Taxonomy (GTDB): domain Bacteria; phylum Spirochaetota; class JAHITG01; order JAHITG01; family JAHITG01; genus JAQTRT01. The sequence continues at coordinate 4,683 of JAQTRT010000194.1, forward strand.
GCATGGCAGCCGGGTACACATAGCATACGGACTTGGGGGATCCTGTCAACCAGTCGTAATTAGTGGATATGATCATATATTCATAATAGGAATCAGGAACAACGGTATGGTCTGTGAAAGAATAGGAGTTCGAGGGCATAAAACCCACGTTGGTCGGATGGTCCATGGAAAGAAGATCCTGGCGGTATATCTTATAGCCTTGTTCGTCAGGCGTGTCCTGCCAGAACAGGATGACCTTGTTGTCCGCAGTGTAATAACCGAGGAACTGGTTCGGCATGGAAGGCATGTTATTGAACTTGGTCAGGAACACATCCTCCAAATCTGCCGAGTACTTAATATCATTGGTGGTGCCCCAGTCCCTGTCAAAATAAAAACCGTCCCTGAAACTGCCGGCCACAAAAATGTTCGTAGGTTTGGACTGGGGTATGACGGCAACGCCGTTTGCTTCGTCGTCATATGTACCGCCCATGGTCTTGGTCCATCCGTAGGTGCCGTCGGCATTGATCTTCATGACAAAGATATCCTTACCGCCGTTGGAGTATTTATAATCGTAGACGCCCCACATACCGCCGAAATCCAGGGCGTCCGTATAATAACCTGTGACGAATATTTCACCTGTATTGGTGGCCACGGTGATGGCATAGGCTTCGGAATCGCTGGTCCCGTACAGGATCTTGGGCCATCCCGGACAGAAGCTGAGGTCCTTATCCAGCTTGCAGATAAAAGCGTTCCTCACCCCGCTCAGCATTGTATAACCCACGGCATAGATATTATTGGAGTTATCCGTGGTCAGTCCCCAGAGTCCGTCCTCTTCCCAACCCGGGTATGTCCATGTATTGATATAGTCGCCGAACGGCGATAACTTGGTGATGAACATATCATGCGCCCCAAGACTGCTCCGGATATCGGTGTTTGTCCAGGCCTGCTGGAAGTTCACAGTACCTTCAAACTGACCGCCAACATAAACATTCGATTTTTTGGTTACGGCCACGGTCCAGCCGATATCCTCGCCGGTGCTTCCGAAGGTCCGTGTCCAGCCGTAAGTGCCTGATGAATCCACCATGGTGATGAAAGCATCTCTTGATCCTGCTGAGGTCTTCGTGTCTGAACTGCCCAAAGGAGAACCGAAATTCACATTCGATTCGAATTGGCCTGTGATATATATGTTATTTTGATTATCCGCGTTCACATAAAAGGCCGCGTCATTGCCCGGGCCTCCGATGACAGCACTCCACTGGGGGAAATCCGTATTGAGTATCTTGGCCAGAAATATATCACTGTTGCCGAAACAGGTACTCGGGAGCGGTTCACTCCAGTCATTGCCAAGTGCGATATTCGAGCCGGCCATCTGATTGATGTAGCCTGTTATGAACATATTGCCCGCATAATCCGGGGCAGCATGGAACCCCATGTCCTCGAACCCTGCACCGATGATATGTGTCCGGCAGTAATTTCCGTTGTTGGATACTTTTGTCAGGAAAGCATCGGCTTCTGTAAGACCGGCGCTTGATTTTGGATTAAGGGATGTGGACCAGTCCTGGTCAAAG
>JAQTRT010000195.1 GCA_028711675.1 bacterium
GGTACTGAAGCAGAGGATCCCCATCGAACACCGCATGGAATATGTGTTCGAGTTCGGACCCAACGAATTGATCAAGATGGTGGGATTGAACGAGGCGGAAGGGAGCATCCATATTCGGCAGTTATTCGAGAACAAAAAACTGGTGCTCCAGAACAACAAGATAAAGATCACGGACCTGGAAGAACTGGAAAAACAGGTCTCTTATTTTAAAAAAATGCAGGAAATGGAAAGGAAGCGTGAGCTGGCAGCCAAAAAACTTGTTTAAATCCTTCCTCGTTCTCTCCTTTATCATCATCTTAATCCTGGTCCTCATCCTTGCCGGGGCGAGCCTTTACATCCGCAAGGTCTTCACGCAGGAAAAACTCTCAGCTATGGCAGAGAAATACAGCCGGCAGTATCTGGCCCGGAAGATCATTTTTAAAGAGTTTAAATTCGATATTTTCCAGGGGATCGTCTTTAAGGATATCAGCGTCGGGAAGAATCCGGACCTGGACGGTTCCGCCGAATTTACGGCCGGGAAACTGAGCTTGAGATATGATTTCAGACAGCTCTTGAAGTTCAAGATCTTCTTCAACCGCATCAGCCTGGAGAAACTTTCCCTGGACCTGGAAGCGGCCACCCTGAACCGTGAGATTGGCTTTTACAGGGGGAAATTTTTTTCCACGAACCAGAACCGGACGAACGTCAAACAGCCGGCTTCCGAAAAGAAGCTCGATATCAGGATTATAGAAATTTCCGATTCCAGGATCAGGTACCGGGGCCAGGAACTTTATATCCGGGATTTCTCTTTTCAAAAAGATAAAATAATGAAGATCAAGAATGAGTTCATCATCCTCTACCGGTCCCATGATATCAGCATCCAGGGCACGGCTTTTTTATATAAGAAGAGCATTTCCGTGAACCAGGAAGCGGAAATTCCGGATATGAAGCTGTCGCTTGACCTCAGGTCACGGTCCTCCAATTCCCGTCATTTTACATCCATCCTGCAAGTCAATCACCGTAACAGCGCTTATAGCCTTGAAACGCGCCATTCTCTGGAAAAGCAGGAGCTTCTCTTCCTCGATACAGTGATCCGGGATTTCCGGAATAACACGTTTTTTATACCCAGGGCCGGGATCAATTTAAAGGACATGAACACATCCATTGACCTGAACTTCGATTTAAAACAGTTCGATAACGGGTATTTGGAACAATATCATCCGCTGGCACAGCCTTTGTTCAGCGCCGACCTGAAAGCCCGGCTGAACGCTACAGGGAATCTAAAAGATATCCGTTCCTTTCTCGTAAGCGGCGAAATCCGGGTCAGCCGTTTGTCCCTTCAGACAGGCACCAACCGGTTCGATTTCAGGAACACCGCTCTTCTGCTGAAGAAGAACAGGCTGACCGCGGAAAACGGTACCGTGGTCTTCAGGGACAACATTTACCGGTTCGGTCTTTCCCATGATGATATCCGGGACGGAAAAAAAGATGTGACCATCAGCCTTTCAGCGGAGAAAGTGGATTACCCGCTCTCTTTTATACCCGTCCTTTATAAGTTCAAGTCTGCCGTGACATGGAATCCGGTCCGTAAAGTGATCGATATCCGGCGTTATGAGGCAGGCCTCTTCAAGGGCACAGTGAGCGGTATCGGCCAGGTGGGTTACAGCGGTCCGGTCAAAGTCCTGATTGATCTGCAGGCTGTGGGCTTTGATATGGAAGAGGTCAGGGCCGCTTTCCGGAACCAGATGCCAGTGACAGGCACGATGAACGGAAAAGCCAGCCTGAATCTGAGCGTTATTGATAAAAAGGCCGTTTTCAGCCAGCTGAGCGGTTCTGTTTCATCCCGTGTGAATTATAACGAGTTCAGGAATATTTCCGTGAAAGGCTCGTTCGGCCTGGAAAAGAATATCCTTTATCTCAGGAACGGTATTTGTGAATATAACAGGAACACATTCCCGTTCAGCGGCTCTATCCAGCTTGATGCCAGGACCCTTCAGTTGAGCAGCAGCGGGAAAGCAGGCCTGGACACTTTCCTTGACAGGACCGGCCGGGGGATGCTGGATTATGATCTGAACCTCAATCAGGACCTGAATGCCGGGAACGGCATGGACCTCAAGATCAGTTTTTCCACTCCTGAGGTATATTATGATTTTTATCCCTTGCGGAACGTGAGCGGTACCCTGACCGTTCATACCAATGCTCTCCGGAGCGATGTGACTGTCGCTGATTTCTACACGGGCCAGGTCAAGGCATCCGTGAAGGGCGATATCAAGGAACGGTTTTTCAGCCTGACGTCAAGCGGGGAGAGGATCAATATCAAAGACCTCAGCAGGAATTATCTGACCGGAACCATTACGGGCAGCATGAAATACAGCCTGGCCCTGAAGACAGCAGGGACGAACTTTTCGGCTGACCTGCAGCTGAACCTGTCCAAGGGCGAGGTCGCGGATACAGAGTACCAGAAACATGTCAGCGGCATCCTGGGCCTTGTGGAAATCAACGATGTGTTATATAAAGAGATTATTGCGGATTTAAAGATTGATAATAGTTTTATCAATATCAACAAACTTGATGTCAATTGCCCGGACCAGGCCCAGATAAACAATGTTAAGGGTTATTATCAGTATCGAACAAAAAAGAGGAATCTTTCTATGGATGTGAGAGTCCATGAAGAATTAATTAATAAAATTCCTCATGTGGCTTACCCTTTAATTAAACAGAAGGATGGCTGGTATCGTATGACTATCCCGTTAATTGATCCCTAAATCAGGGCCGGTTCGCTGTTTTAATGAGAGAGGTTATTTTTCTTCTGTCCCTTCATCAGAATATTTGTTTTCAGATCAAATTGTAATATTTCAGGTTCAGGATCGAGACCAGGTTCCGTATCTCGATCTCTTTCATCAGGAAGTAAACGATGATGATGCCGATGGTGAAAGGGTAGTGGCCCAGCGTATTGGTCATTTGGATGCTGATGACCTGGTTCAGAAGGTCCGTGATCAGCATCATCTTGTCTTTCAGGTTCAACTCGGTCACCATCTTCTGGTTCAGGTCTTTCAGGATATAAGGGGGAATATTGTAGAAGATATCGAACAGCTCGAAGGAAAATTTTTCCTTGACAAATATCTCTTCAGCCAGTATGTCCCGTTTTTCGGTCTGGCCGAACGGAATAAGGTAACCAAGTACGGTGCTGTAGTCCAGGTTGTAATAGTTCTTGAACCGGAAAAGCAGGGAAAAATTCGTGAGGTCCGCCTCCAGGCCGTAGAATTTTTTCACGATATCGGCATCGCGCTTGTTGAGCAGTGTCAAGTTATCGAAGATCTGCTGAAAACTGAACCGGTCCAGGGCCGCTTCGACCGAGAAGAGGGAACCGGTGTTCTCGAACTCGGATTTATTCGCCAGAAGGATATTATAATACGGTGTCTGTTTCATCAGGTCCAGTACCTGCTCGTACGATTCCGCTGAATATATCTCAAGGCAGGGAATATCATTGATGATCTTTTTCTTGTAAATGTAATCGAGCAGGGTTTCGTCCTTTCTGTGCCAGATCCTGAGCAGGTTCTTCAGGTTCTGGACCTCCTGGCGCTGGAGGAGTATTTTTATGAATTTTTTTATGGAATCCTCGTTCTCCCAACGGATGATCTTCCTGTAGATATCGAGCAGGCCGATGAAAAAGCAGTTCTCAACATTCAGGATGGAGCTGTCCAGCTCTATCTTTTCACGGGGGATATACTCTTTTTCTATCAGGATATTGATCAGGTCCTGGTACCGGGAGTCCTTGCGGAAAGCTTCAAGCTCGTCTTCCGTGAATATCTGCCCGATCCGGCTCCGGATTTTCGCATTGATAAAAGCGTATTGGGAAAGGTCTTTGAACATTTTATTTCTCTTTAAAAATATATCTGCTGATGATCTTAGCCGCGGTATCATCTATTTTCTTTTCCGGAATCTTGAACTCCTGCATGGCTTCCACCTGTTTCAACTGTTCCTTCTCTGTATCCCTGATCTCTTTTACCGTGCGTTTGATCAGGTCCTCGGACTCCTTCTGGCCTTCCTGTATGGTTTGATTGATGGATTCAACGGCCTGGTTGTCAACGGTCTTCTTGATCTCTTCGGCCCTGGACCGTATGGACGCAATATCGTTCCTGAGATCGGTCTCTTTCTTCAGTATCTCATCGATCATCTGTTTCATGTTCGGCTCCTTTAAAATACCTTTTTCCCTTTTTTTCCTGATGCCTGGTGTTGAGGAATATGCCTACATTGGAGAACAGGTTAGGCCAGACCGGCATGGAAACGGCCTTTCCGTTGATATTCTTCAGGAATATTTTTTTTACGATCCGTATCCGGAATTTACGGCAGAATTCATAAAAATCCCTGATGGTCAGGTTGTGGATATCCGGGGTATCATACCAGTTATACGGGAGGTATCTGGTCCGGGGCATCTTGCCTTTAAAGAGCAGGTTGAACCGGATGCCGAAATACCCGAAGTTGGGAATGCTCACGATGCATTTCTTGCCCACTCTCAGCATCTCGTTAATGACCAGGAATGGTTTCTTGATGGCCTGGAGGGTTTGGCTCAGGATCACGTAATCGAAGGATTTATCGTGGTAATCCTCCAGCCCTTTGTCCATATCGCCGTGAAAAACCGGGATGCCTTTCTCCAGGCATTTGATGATCCTGTCCTCGGATATCTCGATGCCGTAGGGGATGACGTTCTTGGTCCTTTTCAGCATGTCGAGCAGCAGCCCGTCCCCGCATCCCAGGTCCAGTACTTTCGTGCCGGGTTCAATGAAACGGGCAATGATATTCAGGTCCTGTCTTATGATCTGCAGCATTTTATATCTCTCTCAATAGATGATCCAGAAATTTTTTTATAACATTGGTCTGTACGGCCGATTCCAGCAGGAACGAATCATGGCCGTACGACGACCTGATCTCTACGTAGGAAACGTCCTTGTAATTGTTCTGTAAGGCGTTCACGATCTCCCGGGAGGCGGAAGAAGGGAAGAGCCAGTCCGATGTGAAGGAAATGGCCAGGTACTTGGCCTTCGCGTTCCTGAACGCATGGTCCAGGCTACGGTAGCCCCTGGATATGTCGAAATAATCCATGGCTTTCGTTATGTACAGGTAGGAGTTGGGATCGAACCGTTTCACGAAACTGTCGCCCTGGTAATGGAGATAGCTCTCCACCTGGAAATCGGTCAGGAAACGGTAGCTGAATTTCTCCTTGTTCTGGAGCCTCCGGCCGAACTTTTTGTGCATGGATTCTTCGCTCAGATATGTGATGTGGCCGATCATGCGTGCCACGGCCAGTCCTTTGGCCGGTTTCCTGGCTGAGTGATAGTACTGCCCCTGCTGCCAGTTCGGGTCCGAGATAATGGCCTGGCGGCCTACTTCGTCGAAAGCAATGGCCTGGGCTGAGAGATAAGGCGCCGTGGCAATAGGGATGGCGGACCGGACCATATCCGGGTAGGAAAGCGTCCACTGAAGGACCTGCATCCCGCCCATGGACCCGCCTGACAGGGAGAAAAGCTTTTTAATGCCCAGATGATCGATAAGATGCTTCTGCGCCTGTACCATATCGCTGATCGTGATGACCGGGAAACGGAGGGCGTACGGTTTTTTCGTGCGCGGATCGATGCTCTCCGGTCCGGTCGAGCCCATGCATCCGCCGATCACGTTGGAACAGATGACGAAGAATTTCCTCGTGTCAAAGGCCTTACCCGGTCCTATCATGGTATCCCACCAGCCGGGTTTCCTGTCATGGGAAGAATGGCGTCCGGCCGCATGAGCATCGCCGGAAAGGGCATGGAGGATAAGGATGGCATTGGACCTGTCTGTATTCAGCTCCCCGTACGTTTCATAAGCCAGTGTGATGGGTCCCAGTCTCTTGCCGCTCTCCAGTCTCATGCCGTTCGGCGGAGCAGCAAAGGTGTAATACTGCGTCTTTACAAGTCCAGCGGAGCTTTTTCGCATAATATGGAATTTTAACTGATTAAAATCGTTTTTCAATATAAATTTTTTCAACAGGCACGGGGAAATACCCTTACCACCGGTCATGGAATTTCCGGATAAGGAGCTTCCATTTGCAATTATTGATAAAATCGATATTATAAGTGTTATTCCAGTACTGGCTTTCGCAGGCAGCAGGCAGATTGGGAAAATAAA
>JAQTRT010000196.1 GCA_028711675.1 bacterium
CCACGATTTGGCATTGTCCGGGATATGTTTGGTCCTGAACATTTTAATGTTCAGACCGTCCAGGTCGGTCTCATAACCCTCTCTCGGGAATTTTGTTATCTTTTTGGGCAGAATGATGTTGCAGAAATCCGTAAGCTTTAAGCCTGTTTCATTGTGCCGTTCGTTGAATCCGCTTCCGCCCTTCAGTGAATAGTTCCACATGATGCTCTTGTATTCTTTTGTCGTGATCAGGTTGACTTTCCTTTTAGCGAAATACCGGAAGTTCAGGAGGCATTCTTCCATGCCGCCGATATGATCGGCATGGGAATGTGTGATCAGGATATTATTAAAATCCGTGACAGGGTGTCCCAGGTTGAAGAGAGCCTGGGGTGTTTTGGTCCCGCAATCGATCAACAGGCTGGTCTCCTTTTTAACGATCACGAGATTGGTCTGATTGTTCAGTTTGGAAAAAGCCGAGCCTACCCCCACAAAAAATATTTTTAATTCGCCGGTATCGCTTTTCAGGGGTAATACGTTCGTTTCCAGGTTTTCCTGTCTCATATTTCTATTGTCGGTATCTTGGACATGAAATTTTAACGGTTTATTAACATTTTATGTTAACATTTTATGTTAACATTTATTTCGGATTTTTCAGAAGCTGACAGGAAGAATGGCGGATTTTAATGAGAAATTTGGATTTTTTAAGCTTCCAGCACTGCAAGGGTGATATCATCGTACTGGGGATAAGAACCGATGAAAGAGAACGTCTCTTCCTTGATCACCCGGATCAGTTCAGGCACACTCTTCCGGCTGTTGTTTTTAAATATTTTTTGCAGCCGTTCCAGCCCGAACCTCTCCTTCTTCTCATTATGCGCTTCTGTCACTCCGTCCGTATAAAGCAGGATTTTATCCCCTTTCTCCAGCTTGATCTTCTTATCCTCCAGAATGTGTGATATGTCCGGCATTACACCTAAAATAATTCCTCCGGATACCACTGTTTCCAGTTTTCCTTCACTTTCCCGCCAGATCAGTATATGCTCATGCCCGGCTGATGAGTATGTGATGCTCGATGTCGCGGGGTCCCACACAAGGTACAGCAGGGTCATGAATTTTTCTCCGCCGATATGCTGGTTGATCACCTGGTTGATGTTCAATAACACTTCTTTCGGCGACTTTATCTTGGCCGAGAATATATGAATGGCTGTTTTTACCATGGACATGAGCAGCCCGGCTGCCACCCCTTTGCCCGACACGTCGCCTATCACGATCCCGAGCTTGTTCTCCGGCAGGCTGATGAAATCGTAATAATCCCCGCCGATCTCTCTGGCCGGCTGCATCAGACCTTCTACCACCAGACCTTTGGCCTCAGGATTCTTCTGCGGCAGAAGTGTGGTCTGGATCTGTCTCCCCAGTTTCAATTCCTCGGACAGCCGTTCTTTTTCAACCATCTCCTTTACGAAAAATGCGTTTTGCAGCGAGATCCCGGCCTGGATGGCAAGCGAATTGATCAGGTTCAGGTCCTGCTCGTCGAATGCTTCTTCCACCAGCCGGTTATCCAGGTACAGAAGGCCCAGCACCTCTCCCCGTACTTTCAGTGCTGTGCAGATGATGGACTTGATCCTGTATGTCCTGATATCCTCATCCTGCATAAGATCGGGCGAGACCTGGGGATTGAAGAGCAGGGACGCTGTTTTGTCCCGGACCTCTGTTATAATATTCCGGCAGAGCTTGTAATGCTTTGTGTCCAGCAGAGGTATCAGCTCCACTCCCTGTTCCAGACCGTGCGCTATCTTCACCTGCAATGCGCTCTTCTCCTCGTCGTAGAGGAATAAAAATCCCCGTTCCGCTCCTGATACTTCTATGGCCGAATCCACGATCCGGCTCAGCAGCTCCTCGGAATCGAGGATGGAGCTGAGGTGGTGGCTTACGGTCACCAGGGTGGAGAGCCTCCTTTCCACAGCCAGCCTCTCCTGGGCTGTCATTTCCCTGGCCTGGGGCCCGGTCGTGATACCTAAAAGTTTCTCGCACCGTTCCACATAATGTTTCGACCCGATCTCGCGGAACACGTCGTGTGCGTCCTTCCACCGGGCTTTAGCCTCCTCCTGTCTCCCCCTTTCCCGCAGAAAATTCCCGTATTCGAACAAGCTCCGGCCCAGCTCGTACCTGCGGCCGGTCTTCCGGGTTTGGCCGATACTTTTCATGAAATATTCTTCGGCTCTTTTTTTCCTTCCGGCCAGCGCGTAATATTTCGCATTTACGCGTAAAGCTGCGCCGAAGTGATTGATCCAGATCCTTGTCGCGTGTTCAGCTTTCCGGCACGTTCTTTTTAATTTTTTAAATGCGGTCCTTTTTGCTTTTAAAGAAGCGTGGGCCAGATCAGCCGAATAATGGTCCAGGTAAGCATCAGCCAGATGATGATAAACAATAACGGTCCAGTCCTTTAAAAACAGGTTTTTTTCAAATAGTATTTTTGCTTTTTCCAGATAATCGACAGCTCTTTTCAGCTCCCCTTTTTCTTTATAAAGATATCCCATATGGATATAACCGAAACACATGTTGTACTCAATCTTATGAGGTTCACTGATCTTCAGGGATTTCGTGTTCCATTCTTCCGCTTTTTCAAAATCGCCTTTTTCCAGATAAGCCAGGGCCAGATAGGACATGCAGGAACTAAAACCGTAGTTGTCTTTTATTTTCTGGCTGATAGATAGATATTCCAGGAAGATGTTAATGCTTGTGTCGTAATTCCCGATGTACCGCTCCATGTGTCCCATGATATTAAGGTCCATGGCGATCTCCCACATGTCGCCTACTTTACGGTGCACATCCAGGGCATCTTTAAGGAGCGATAACGTTTTTTCGGATTGACAGAGCCAGTAATGGATAAAACTCATCTTTTGCTTTGCCGAGGCGATAAAATACGGATTATTTATCTGTTCGCAATAGTCCAGTGCCATCTGATCATAGAGCAATCCTCTTTTAAAGAATCCGATGGCTCCCAGCGTAGAACCGTAAATGGTCTGGGCTAATGTTAATTCCAGGGAGTGGCCGATCCTTTTTTCCGCCATGTTCAGCATTTTATATATATTGGGCAGCAGCTTTAATACATTGCTTAATCCATACATCCAGCATAAGGGTAAAGTGAATAAAACAATCTCCATGTCTCTTTCTTTTATTTTTTTTATTTTACCGGGTTTAAAGTACGCCGGGTAAAGACCATGACAAATATGAATGAATATCTCTTTTAATAATGGCAGGACCACTTCTTTGTTCTTTATGGGGATCCGGATGGAAAGGAGCTTCAACCCTTTGGCAAGGTATGACTCGCAATTCTCCCAGTCCCCCTTTTTATAATACGCCGTTCCGATCTTCCTGAAGATCCGTGCTTGCTCCAGTTTTTTCCTTTTATAGGGCAATATTTGCTCGGCTTTTTTAATAGCTATATCGTTCTCACCGATGGTGAGATACACATCTATCAGTTCTTCATTTGCGTTCAGCCAGATATCCGTTCCGGTCTGTCCTTTTTCCTCAAGCAGCCTGATTTGCAGCTGATAATACCGTATGGCTTCCTCGTTGGCGTAATTGGCCTTGGCTTTATTGGCTGCCGGCGCGCAATAGGTCAGTGCTTTTTCCTTTTCATCCGCCTCCGCGTAATGATGGGCCAGGTCGAACAGCACGGATTCCAGGTTCCCTTGATAGAGATCCTCTATGGATTCCGCGATCTCTTTATGGATCTTCTTTAATTCTCCCTGGGGTACCCTTACATAGAACGCGTCTCTGATCCTGTCATGGACAAAAAGTATCCTCCCTTTCTCCCGGCTTTTCTCGATAAACTGCAGCTTTATGCATTCATCGATCAAGTTGATCAGCTTTTCTTCTTCATATCCGGTCAGGCGCTGCAGCAGGGTGATGGGAAATTCCCGGCCTGCCACAGAACCGTAACAGAGCAGTTTTGTCTTCTCTTTGTCCAGGACCTGGATCCGTCTCAGCACCACCTCCACGATGTTGTTCGATATGGCCAGCGCGTTAAGACGGTCCCAGTTCGTTATCCAGTGTTTCTTTTCTTCGTCATACTGCAGAGCCTTTTCCTCCACGATCTGCCGTGTGATCTCCAGGCTGAAGAACGGGTTCCCTTTCGATTTGTTGAGAATATACTTGGCCAGTTCCGATGTCGTTTCCTCTTCTTCCAGTAAAAGTTCCGACAGAAACTTGTTCAGCCTTTTCTCATCAAAGAATTTCAGCGCGATCTCTGCCACGGGATACTGTTTGCCCCTGGCTTCCTCTATGGTCTTGTGCAGCGTGTGATTCTCGTCCACTTCGTTGTCCCGGTACGTCCCCAGTACCAGTACGGGAAAGTCCTTGATCTGGCTCAGTATCTCCTCCAGCAGGGATAAACTTGCCTCGTCCGACCACTGCAGATCGTCCATGTAATATACGTACGGCTCCTGCTTTGTCCCCAGGTTTAAAAAAAATTTAGACGCTACCATCAGGAACCTGCGGTGCTCCCTCTCCGGGTCCAGATGCACCAGTTTCGGCTGCTTCCCGAATACCTCCTCCAGCCCGGGATTAATGCTCATCACGATCTCGCCCAGCTCCCCCATCACTTCCTGCAGCCGCTTGATGTTCTTTTCCCTCTCCCCTTCTTCCTTCTTCTTCATCCGGTCTATGAATTCATACAGTATGTCCCGGTACGGCAGGTACGGTATCTTGTTCTCCTGGCTGAAGCACCTCCCTGACAGAAATACCCCTTTCCCTTCGTACACATAGCTCCTCATCTCGTCCACCAGCCGGCTCTTCCCCATGCCCGGCTCTCCTTTGATCATCACGACCCGGCCGTTCCCCTCTTCTGCCTCGTTAAAGCTCTTTTTCAGCTCCTTCGTCTCTTCTTCCCGTCCTATCAGCCGCGTATGGAACAAGAGCTTCTTCAGCCGGTCCTGTTTCCCTATCACGAACGAAGTGTTCCCGTTCCGGTACGTCTCCAGGTCCGCTAAAAGCCCTTTGGCTGTCTGGTACCTTGCTTCCGGCTCCTTGGCTAAAAGCTTCAGCACCATCTCCTCTATCACCTCGGGTATCTCGGGACTCACTTTCCTCGGCGATACCGGTACCTTGGCCATGTGCTGGTGTAAGAGCGAGCCTATATCATTTCCCTTGAACGGCACTTCCCCTGTCAGGAGTTCGTAGAATATCACTCCTGCCGAATACAGGTCCGACCTCTCGTCCGAGCTCCTCTTCATGATCCCCGATTGCTCCGGCGATATATAACTGAACACCGACGCGATTTCCTCCGGTTTCCTGATCTGCGTGTATTCCATGATGTGCGAAAGCCCGAAACTCGTCAGCTTTGCTTTTTTCGTCCTTCCTTCAATCATAATGTTCGACGGCCGCAGGTCCAGATGGAGCAGTCCTTCATTATGGCTGTATTCCAGGGCTGATACGATCTGTGTCATCAGGTCCGCTGCCTCTTCTATTCTGAAACGTTTTCCCTGCCGGAACAGTTCTGACAGGCTCTGCCCTTCCATGTATTCGGTGATATAATAGTATTGCCCTTTCTCTTCTCCCAGGTCCAGGACCCGGAGGATATGGGGATGCGTCAGGGTGAGGAACCTTGTGAGCTCTTTTTTGAACCGGAACAGGTCTTCTGAACGGCCGGAGATGCTCTCCGGCTTTAACTGCTGGAGGATTGCATACTTTCCTTTTTGTCTGTCCCGTACTTTAAATATCCTGATGAAAAGCTTTTCTGCCAGCGGCTGTATAATCTCGTAGCGGTTATTGATGTTTTGATTGCTCGATGCCATCTCTTTTCCCGTTCGCGCCTGCCTTTCTTTCATCGTATTAATTTATTATGCAAAGTCAAAAATTTATTGGAAAGAAAAAATCAACTATGCTTTTAATCCGCTTATGACAGGGTTAACGAATGAGGAATGTACCGGAAAAATAGATGACGTGTTCCTGGTTTTCAGGAGGACGAAAAATCTGGCTTATGCGGAATGATTCTCATACTGCGGTCTTTATTCAGGCTGGTTCCAGATTTTTTTATACATATCGTACACAGGCCGTTTCTGTCTCAGGAAAGGGCTTTGGGAGCCGTTACCCTGGGAGAAGAGCCCGAACCATTCTTCAT
>JAQTRT010000197.1 GCA_028711675.1 bacterium
CGCTGTCCTGATCGACAGAGGGGGCCGTGAACTGCCCATCCAGCCCGATATGGTAGGGAAATCCTATCCCACGTCCAGAATGAAAGAGATGATCAGCGTTCAGCTTAAAGAGACAGATAAGACGGACCGGGTGGTCCTTTATAAATATGAATAGAAAGGCAGCAAAGGCCATCAAGGAGGTAAAGGTTTTAAAGGTAAAAATATTTTCAGATTTAACCTTTATAGCCCTTACAGCCTTTAAGGCCTTTTTAACTTTTCTTCTGGCAAGCTGATGTCCGTCGGAAGATTGAAGTGATTTTTCAGTTGTAAAGTGGCATGAAAATTATATGAAGCTTAACCGCAAAGATTTACTGGGCCTGGAATACCTGGACAAGGATGAGATCGATCTTATCCTCCAGACCGCCCGTCCTTTTTCGGAGCTGTTCACGCGGACCGTAAAAAAGGTCCCTACGCTCCGCGGTAAGACCGTTGTCCTGCTTTTCTACGAGCCCTCCACGCGTACGCGTACCTCTTTCGAACTGGCGGCCAAACGCCTGAGCGCGGATACGCTGAACATCACGGTAGCTTCCTCCTCTGTGGTCAAGGGCGAATCTCTTATAGACACGGTGAAGACCATCGAGGCCATGAAAGCCGATTTCGTGATCATCCGGCACAGTATGTCCGGTTCGGCCCATATCGTGGCCAATACCATATCCGCGTCCATCATCAATGCCGGCGACGGCATGCATGAGCATCCCACGCAAGGCCTGCTGGACCTGTTCACCATTCAGCAGAAGAAAGGGAGGATAAAAGGGCTTAATGTTGCCATCATCGGCGATATCGCCCATTCGCGCGTGGCCCGTTCCAATATCTGGGGTTTAAAAAAGCTCGGGGCCAATGTCTTTGTCGTAGGGCCTTCCACACTCATGCCGGCGGACGTGGAAAAGCTGGGAGTGGAGGTCCATTATCATATTGACAAGATCATTCCTAAACTGGATGTGATTAATATCCTGCGTATCCAGCGGGAACGCCAGGAGCAGAACCTGTTCCCCACGCTTGAAGAGTTCAGCGAGATCTTCGGCATCAATTCCAAGAAGCTTGTCCGGGCCAAGAATGATCTCCTCGTTCTTCATCCCGGCCCCATGAACAGGGGGGTCGAGATATCATCCGAGGTGGCGGACGGGAAAAATTCCGTGATCACGGAGCAGGTGACCAACGGCATTGCCGTGCGCATGGCCGTTCTGTACCTTCTGGCCGGAGGTGAAGGAGGAGCCGGTGAAAATTTTGATTCGTAACGGCGTTGTCTGCGATCCTCAGAATAAATTCGAGAAAAAGGCCGATCTCCTGATCGAGAACGGGAAGATCCGGTCTATAGGAAAAATTCTGCCGGCCCGGGCCCGGGGCGTCCGGACCATCGATGCGCGGAACAGGATGGTCGTACCGGGGCTGATCGATATACACTGCCACCTCCGTGAACCCGGAAGGGAGGATGAAGAGACCATCCGGACAGCCACGCGGGCTGCTGTAAAAGGCGGATTCACCAGTATCTGCAGCATGCCCAATACCCAGCCCGTGATAGACTCGGTCTCAGGTGTCAAGTTCGTTCTGGAAACAGCCAGGCAGGAAGGCGTGGTGAACGTGTTTCCCGTGGGCGCCATAACGAAAGGTTCGCTGGGCCAGGAACTGGCTTCGATCGGCAAGATGAAGCAGGCGGGGATCATCGCCATTTCCGATGACGGCCATCCGGTCATGAACGCGGTGATCATGAGACGGGCTCTGGAATACTGCAAGATGTTCGATATCCCCGTTATCTCCCACTGCGAGGACACCAACCTGTCCCAGAACGGAGAGATGAACGAAGGTTATATCTCCACAGTCCTGGGACTGAAAGGTATCCCGCGCCAGGCCGAGGAGATCATGGTGGCCAGGGACATTGCCCTGGCTGAACTCACGGGCGGCAGGCTCCATATCGCTCATATCAGCACAGCCCGTTCCGTGGACCTGGTGCGGCATGCTAAAAAGAGTGGGATCCGTGTTACAGCCGAAACAGCGCCCCATTATTTTTCCCTGACCGAAGAGCTGGTAAAGGCATCCAATTATAATACCAATACAAAAATAAATCCTCCCCTCAGGACCAAAAAGGACGTGGAAGCCATCAAGAGAGGGCTGAAAGATAACAGCATCGATTGTATCGCTTCGGACCATGCTCCCCATCTGGCCGAGGAGAAGGACCAGGAGTATAAAACAGCGCCGTTCGGGATCATCGGCCTGGAGACCACTTTACCGCTGGTCATCACGTATCTGGTGAATAACGGAAAACTGACGCTGCGGGATGCTCTCATGAAATTAAGCGTGAACCCGGCCCGTATCCTGAATTTGAAAAAAGGGAACCTTTCCCCGGGTTCGGACGCGGATGTAACTATCCTGAACCTGAAAGAAACAAGGACCATTGAACGTTTTGAATCCATGAGCAGGAACTCTCCTTTCCTGGGAATGAAACTGACCGGCTTTGCCGACGGGACGATCGTCGGCGGAAAGGTGGTCATGCTGAATTCAAAACTGCTGGTATAGAAAATGACGCGATTAAACTGTAACATCATCTCCCGGAAAGAGTTCTCTTCCCGGTATATCTCCCTGTCGTTCTTCGCACCCGCCATCAGCCGGTCCGTCATGCCGGGCCAGTTCGTCATGGTCAAGATACCGGGGGAACGTTTCTTCCTCAGAAGGCCTTTCAGCGTGTGCCGTACAGCGCGGGATTCATTCGATATCGTATTTAAAGTTGTAGGAGCCGGCACGGAAAAACTCGGACAGATGAAGAAAGGGGATATCCTGAACATCATCGGTCCTTTGGGCAACGGCTATCCTTTCATGACACATGACCCGAAGCAGGGAATCCCTTTTGTTCTTATCGCGGGAGGGACCGGTATCGCTTCCCTTTATTTCCTGGCCCGGTGCCTGAAGCCGGGCCGCGGAAAGGTGTCTTCACCTGTTGTGTTCCTGGGAGCCCGGAACAGGAAAGAACTGATCTTCCGGCCGGAACTGATTAAAATGGGGTATGAAGTGCTTACTGCTACGGATGACGGGAGCGCAGGAAGAAAAGGATTTGTTACTGACCTGTTCAGTTCCTGGCTCCATTCTCCAAAGGGATTCAGGCCTTCTGTTATTTATTCCTGCGGTCCCAGGCTGATGCTGAAAAAAACAGCAAAAATCGCGGAAGAGGAGAATGTTCCGTGTTTTATTTCAATGGAAGAGAAGATGGCATGCGGGATCGGCGTCTGCATGGGCTGCGCAGTGAAGACCAGTGACAAGAAGGAAGAATATAAAAGGGCCTGTAAAGAAGGACCTGTCTTCAGGGCAGAGGAGATAGAATGGGACTGAAGCAGACAGCCGTCAACCTGGCCGGCATCAAGATGAAGAATCCGGTCATGACCGCGTCCGGCACTTTCGGATACGGCCTGGAATACGCGGATCTGATCGACCTGGACAAACTGGGCGCCATCGTGACCAAGACCATCACTCCGGAACCGCGCTGCGGCAATCAGCAGCCCAGGATCTTCGAGCTTCCTTACGGCCTCATCAATACCATCGGGCTCCAGAACGTGGGACTGGAAAGGCTCCTGTCCGAGAAACTTCCCGCTCTCCGGAAGATAACCCGTACCCCTGTGATCGCCAGTATCGGCGGTTATACCACGGCAGATTATGTGAAGTCCGTAAAGGGATTGGCCGGATCAGGCGTGGCCGGCATTGAACTGAATATCTCCTGCCCGAACGTCAAGACGGGATATAAACTGAAGAAGACGAATTATCTTACGATAAGCCAGAATCCCGGAAAAACATACCGGCTCGTGAGGGAAGTGAAAAAGAACACGCGCCTTCCCCTGATCGTCAAGCTCTCCCCCAATGTGACCGATATCACGGAGATAGCCGCTTCCGCTGAAAAAGCAGGAGCTGATGCGCTCTGCCTCATCAATACGTTCCCGGCCATGGCTTATGCCGGTTCCGGGAAGGATAAGTATTCAGTCCCCATTTTCGGCGGATTATCAGGTCCCTGTATCAAACCGCTTGCCCTGCGCATGGTGCACCAGGTCTGCCGGACCGTGAAGATTCCGGTGGTGGCCATGGGCGGTATCATGAACGGAGAGGATGCCCGGGATTTTCTTCAGGCCGGGGCCGTGGCCGTGGCCGTGGGTACCGGTAATTTTGTTGACCCCGGAATTATAATTGATATAATAAATGCTTTGCAGGATACGGATGGACTGCCACCAAGGCACAAAGACACGAAGAAAAAAGGAATCAGTTAACCGGAATCAGCAATCAGGAAAAGAGGAAGACACGGATAAAATAGCGTCAGAATATTTATGCGAGGACGAAAAATGGAACTGATCGTAGCTCTGGATGTTGATAATCTGACTCAGGCTGAAGGGCTTGTCGATAAGCTGAAAGGCTGTGTGGAATACTTTAAAGTAGGGTCACGGCTCTTTACAGCAGAAGGCCCGGCTATACTGGACCTTCTCAACAGGAAGAGTGTGAAGACCTTCCTGGATTTGAAATACCATGACATCCCGAGCGTGATCGCTGACGCGCTCAGGAACGCGGCGGCCAGGAAGGTCTTTGCCGTTTCCCTCCATGGGTCTGGCGGAAGGCAGATGCTGGAGATGTGCCGGGACGCCAAGCCCAGACCCTTACTGTGGGCTATCACGGTACTGACCAGTTTTGACCAAAAGAACCTCAGGGAGATCGGAGTTGAGGGAGATGTCCCGGCCCAGGTGGATCTGCTGGCGCGGCTGGCCAGGGATACGGGAATGGACGGTGTTGTTTCGTCCCCTCAGGAGATACCTGTTATTAAAAAAATAGGCGGCCTGCAAATGATCGTGCCCGGTATCCGGACAGAGATTGATGAGCAATCAGACCAGAAAAGGACACTGACACCGGCCCGGGCCAAAGAACTCGGCGCGGATTTCATCGTCTGCGGCAGGCCTATCATCAAAGCGCCCGAACCTCTTCAAGTAGTGGAGAGGATATTGAAGGAGATAAAATAGTCAACAGGAATCAGTCGACAGGAGTCAGCCAGGAAGCAACAATCCCATAAATCTGCTGTTATGTGTATTTTGCTGATTCCCTGATTCCCGATTCCTGTTAACTTGCATAAGGAGTTTCCATGAGTATGAACACACTCGATATACTGACCGAAGCAGGAGCTATCCTGGAAGGCCATTTCCTTCTCTCGTCGGGGCTGCACAGCAATAAATACGTCCAGTGCGCCCGGGTGCTCCAGTACCCGGATATGGCAGAGGACCTGGCCCGGAAACTGGGAGATCACCTTTTCAGCCGGAACGCGGATATGAACGTGGATGTCGTTGTGTCGCCGGCAATAGGCGGGATCGTGATCGGACAGGAGATGGCCAGGGTATTGAAATGCCGGGCCATCTTTACGGAGCGTGAGAATAATGTGATGAGGCTCCGCCGCGGGTTTGAGATCAAACCAGGCGAAAAATGCCTGGTGGTGGAGGACGTGATCACAACAGGCGGTTCCACGAAAGAGGTCATGGAAGCGGTCAGGGAGCATAAAGGGGAATTGGTTGGAACAGCCTGCATCATTGACCGGTCCAAGCTGGAAGATTTCTGTGTTTCCCTGGTGAAACTGAAGATAGATACTTTTCAGGCTCATGAATGCCCCTTATGTAAAGTGAATATCCCCCTGGTGAAACCCGGGAGCAAACAGAAGGCGTGAAAGAAGGCGATAAAGGCTGTAAAGACAATAAAGGTTTTAAAGAAAAAAAATTAACCTTTACTGCCTTTATAGCCTTTTAAATTAGGAGGATCAATCAGATGACGACATACAAGAAAGCCGGAGTGGATATTGACAAGGCTAATCTGTTCGTGAAGAAAATAAAACAGATCGCGCCCCATATCGGAGGCTTTTCCGGGCTTTATCCCCTGGATAAGAAGGTCATGCTCTCCGGTTCATGCGACGGGGTCGGGACCAAGCTGAAGATCGCGCATCTTTTAAAGAAACACAATACCATCGGCATTGACCTTGTGGCCATGAACGTGAATGACGTTGTCTGCTGCGGGGCCAGGCCTCTTTTCTTCCTCG
>JAQTRT010000198.1 GCA_028711675.1 bacterium
ATACTGTAAAGAAGGCCTGTCACCGGGATCCAGGTCCAGGACTTTCTGGAATTCGGAACGGGCCTCAGAGTATTTCCTATCCTTGAACAGTTCTTCCCCTTTACGGAACAGGGAGCTGATCCTGTCCCCCAGGACCTCCTGGGCCTTCTTTAATCCGGTCCCGGCCGTCCCGTTCTCCGGTTCCAGGGCCAGCACCTCCCGGAATTCCCTGATAGCTTTCCCGTGTTCGTTCTTATTCATGTATTCCTGGCCCAGCTGGTTATGTATCCGGATGCTCTGGCTCTTCTGGCCCATGGCCTTGGCCAGGTACATTTTAGCCAGATCGTGGTCCGGCTGCATTTTAAGCACAAGCTGCCATTTCTCAATGGCCTTGGAGAGCATGCCTTCGTTGAAATCCCGGACACCCTCCTCATAGGGACGTTCGATCTTAAGCTGGATCCAGCCGTTTACTTCCTTGATCTTCTCTTTTACCAGCTGGTTACGGTCATCCATAAGAACGGCCAGGTTCAGTTTTTTCAGCGCTTCATTATAATTTTCCTTCTCGATCAGGCTCAGGCTTTCGCTGTACAGATCGGACGCCTTCTTGGTCTGTTCGGTCTTTTTCATGCCCTGAATGATCCTGCTCTCAGATTCATGGATATAATTCCCCGCTTCCGTCATTCGGGGAGACAAGGTCAGCGCCTGACGGAAGAGAGAGAGAGCCTGCTCATACTGTTTATTCTGGTACTTCTGGAGCCCTTCCTTGAAATACTCCTGTGCACGTTTCTCTTTCTGTAAAGTATTCTTCTCTTTCTCTATCTCCCGGTCGCAGAGAGCGATCCATTCTTTGGTATCCCTGAAATCCCGGCAGGTCTCCTCCACTTTCAGAAGTAATTCCTTGGTCTTAAAATAGTTCCTGTTGGAAAAAAAAGTAAGGCTCTCCTCATACAGTTTCTCACAATCGCCCTGCAGCTGTTTTTTTTCAATAGCCTGATTTATCCTGAATTTCTGTTCCAGGGCCTCCTGGTCATCCGGCTGGAACTTGAGAAAAAGTTCGATTTCCTTCCGGGCATCCGGGAACATCCGGTTATGGTAAAGGGTGACGGCATTCTGTTTATGCACCAGAAGCTTCTTCATGAACTTTTTCATGGATTCATCAAGCATTTCCTGCGCTTCTTTGTTCTGCGAATCGTATTTCAGCACCTGGTTGAAGCTCACGACAGCGTTCTCCCAGTCCATCTGGGCCATGTAATCCTTTCCCCGGACCAGAAGCTCGGACTTGATGACCTGGATCAGGGACCTGACCTTCTCATAATACACATTGGCCTGCGTGTTCTGCGAATTGATGACCAGTGCTTCCACGAAATAAGCCCGGGCTTTCAGGTAATCCTTCTGGTTGTAATGGTCCAGGCCTTTCCGGAAGACGCCGACGCTGTCATCTTTCTCCTTTTTCCTGACCTCGGCATCCAGGACGTTCAATTCTCCTTTCAGATACTGGCGGGCAATGACCTGGTTGGGATCGAGGAGCAAGGCATCCTTCCACTCCTGTTCCGCTTCTTCGGTCCTGCCGTTCTTGGCATAGATGACCCCCTGGTTCAGATGGACCAGGGCGGATTCCTCCTTACTGGCACCGAACCGGATGGAGAGGGAGAAGGAATGGGAATAAAGGCTGTTATTGGGTTCAAAAGCATAATCAACCGTATAATTCCTGTAATGCAGGCCCAGACCCGCTGTATATGAATTCCGCCTGTTCTGGAACGTGATCGGCTGCGCGAAACACAGACCGACCCTCATCGTGATAAAATCAAAAGGATCGAACTCCAGCCCGGCGTTCAGCCCCAGCTTGTTGGCCGTGCCTTCCGACTTGGTGAACTCCGCCACCAGCCCCAGGCTGGACAGCACATAATAGATCATTCCCGCATTCACGCGCACAGGTTCACGGTAAAAAAGACCGCCTTTTAAATATTTATGCCTGAAGAGATTATGGACCGAAAGACCTATCTTCATCCGGTCGACCGTTTTGTTCATATAAAGGATATCAAGGGCTCTTTGCCAGGACTGCAAGGCCAGGATATAATTCTCTTTATAGTAGTATTCCAGTCCTTCCCGGTACTCTTTATCCGCCAGTCTCTCCCGTTCCTGAAGGGACAGGTTACGGAGCACGGCGCTGGACCGGAGATTTACCCTGGGCGGGATTGCTATATCAAGACCCGTGGCCTTCATGCACCGCGATAAATAATCCCTGGCCTTGTCATTGTTCGGATCATACTTTAAGCTTTCGCTGAACAAGCCTGCGGCTTCGATATATCTTTTTTGGCGGTAAGCTTCTATACCCATTTTCAGGGCTGACCCTGAATTGTTCTCAATGAACTTTTTGGTCTTGAGCATCAGGTCCTGTATCTCCTTCTTCTTCTTTAAAATAGGGTCCAGATACAGGCTCATATCGATGTCCACCTGATTATTGTTCCGGCCGTGGTATGCCTGGTTGAAGACCTGAAGATTCATCCCCAGGGCCATGAACCAGAACACGTTCTGGCCAAAGCCCAGGTTCAGTGCGTTGATGTTGTCTGTGCCCTGTTCCAGCGAACTCTTAAAAAAACCAAGGTTGAATGTGCCGTTCTTTCCCAGGATCTGGTTAAAGCCGAGGAAATTGAAGGAGTTCATTTTCTCGTTAAAAAAAATATTCTGGAAAGTAAGTTCGCTTTTTTCCAGGTAAGCGCTTCCTGCTGTGTTATAGAACGCGGCATTGGCATCGTTCGCCACTCCTGTAAAAGAACGGGCCAGACCGGCAGGCCGGGATCCGACGGCTATATCATTGATACTGCCGGCATGAAGTGTCAGGTTAAAAATAAAAAAAACCAGTATAAAAAGATGTTTTTTCCGCATTTTTCCCTTTTATCGCCCACGTTTACAGTCCAAGTATAAAAACAACCGGTCCGTCAGGTAAAAATATTATGAGACCGCTGCTTCTTTTATTCTCGGCCTTTTACGTCCTGATTTTTAGCTTTTCCGCATTCTGATCGGAATATTTTATCCGGTTCCCTGTATGGAAAAAGGGCCATGATCGGCTTTCCATCCGCTCATGCTTTTTTATTGAAGAGAAAGAAAATTAAAATTTAATCTTCAGTGAGATATTCTGGCTCTGCTCCAGCAGCCCCAGACTGGTGTAAGCATAATCAACTTCGAACCTGATCTTGCTGTAGAATCTCTCCCCGTTCACGCCGATACCGAAGCAGAGATTTTCCAGGTCATAGCCTATTTTATAGCCGCACCGGATGGAGACCAGGTTCATGAACTTGTATTCAGCGCCGATATTATACCGGAAATCACGTTCGACCGGCTTATTGATATCCAGATTAGCCTTGAAATTCTCGTAAGCCTGGTATTCCATCCCCAGTTTAATATTGACCGGCACGGGATCCTCCGGATCCGTTTGGAATCTCATATTCCAGTTCTGAAGCGTGAGCCCGACCGTAACGCCGTCGGAAGGCGTCCGGTATAATTCTTTTAAAAGGCCTACATCCAGGATCAGGCTGCTGCTCCTTGTTTCTACGACATCCTCCCTCACCCACTTTATATTCAAGCCGGCCAGGATGCCGGCAAAAACTTCCCTGGACCCGGTCAGGATAACGGCATAACCGCTGCCTGTGAGCGTGTCCCCGGTTTCCACGCCCATACTGTCCACTTCCCTGACGTCGGGCATGCCGAAATAAATAAGGGTAGCTGCCAGACTGACCGTCCGTTTGATATCCCGGCTGTAAGAAAGGTAGGAATAGTCCGTGCCCGCGATCCACCGCCGGTAAATAAAATAAAGTTCCTGCCCTTTTATCTTATAGAGGCCGGCCGGATTGTACATGATGGCAGTGATGTCCCCGGCCACGCCGGCATAAGCGCCGCCCATGCCGATGGCCCTGTTGCCGGTATCCAGTTTCAGGAAATTATACCCTGTTTCTCCGGGCACACTGAAAAGCCGGACACCCATGAGCAGAAACAGGATAACGCATGATCTTTTTATCATATTCTTTATTATCATCGGATTTTTTTCGTACCGGACCGCAGGCTGATATCAGGTCTTTATTTGACCGCGTAAAAGACCTTCATCTTCTTCAGGCCTTTCCCGGTCTTCAGCAATGCCACGTACGCACCGGGAACCAGTTTTTTCTCGCTTGTCTTACCCAGTTCGCCGTACCACCGGTAACTGCATTCTTTCTGTGCTCCCAGCTTGATGGCATCGATCAGTTCACCGGCCATGTTGAAGATGGTTATATTCACATCTGTCGTTTCCGGCAGGCTCACGCAGAATTCAATGTATCCGTTCTTACCCGGATCGAACCGGTTGGGACGGATATCAAAATAATCCACTTCTGTTCCCAGCATGGCTTTGGTGCGGGCATTATCATCCGGGACCGAAAAATTAGGTATGGCATCGTATGTAAACGCGGTATAATAATAGGTCATGCCCATCAGAACATCCTGATGGAGGAAGGAATCGGACGAACCGGGTGAAGCTGTCCTGTCACACAGAAGCGTTCCGTCACCCGTAACAGACGGATACCGGCCGTCTGTCCTGAAATAAATAACGGTTCCGTTGAAATCGGGATCGGACGGGTTCTCCCATTCAAGCCTGATCGTTTTATTCTCGGGTGCCGAGGTCAGCCTGACAGGATTACCCGGAGGATAATGGTCCTGTTCCGTCCTGAAAATGATATTGGTCTCTTTTTTCAGGTGTTTGCCCCAGATACTGGATGCGTTGGTATCCATGGTGCACGTATAGTATGTAACAAAACCAAAGGGACTGGAGGGCCGGAAAACCAGGGTGTCATCCGCGAACCGGACCGAATACCAGCTGAACCTTCCGTTCACCGCGGGCCTGATATGGAAACTTAAGGTGGAGGATGTGTTCATGCTCCTGTCGAAACGGAAACCGATCCTCTGCCAGATATTGACATCAGAGGACCCGTCGGCCGGAAAATTACTGAGCACGCTTACCTTGTTGGTTTCTTTCTCGGTCTTAAAAAAGAAGTTGGTTCCCTTGAGAAGGGGATTGCCGCCTGCATCCCAGGCCTGGGTAGAGACCTTCACGGTATAAAAAGTATTGAAAGAGAGATAATAATCGGGTGTAAAAACAACAGTATCATCGGGATAACTATTGGAAATTAAAGTACGGGAACCCGGTACACTATTGTTGGACAAGGTCGCGAAGGTGACGCAGTTGGTACTGCTCACATTCATGGACTTGTTAAAATAAATGCGGATACCGGAACTGAACGGGACATTGGTCTGGCCTGCCAGAGGCACTGTCGCGACGATAAAAGGATTGGTAGTGCTGACGTTCACGGAAAATATGCTGCTGAGAGGGCCGCTGCGTCCTGACCTGTCCCGGGCATGTACGCACCACAGGATATTGCCGTCCTGAAGGTCATTAAGGACCACATTCGTGGTTACATTGAGGAAGATATTGGTACAGCGGGAACTGATGGTATTGGAAGCCTTGAAATGATAGTTTGTGACGCCTGAACCCGTGTCCGTTGACTTCTGCCATACGAAATTGATCTGGGTCACATTCGTAGTGCAGGTATCCCTGGGCGAGCTGAGTATGACCATGCTGGGATCAGCGGCATCCTCTGTCCTGAACTTCACAGTCTTATTGTTCGTCAGGCCGGAATTATCGGACACTCTCATATACACGTTCATCCATGTCCATTCGGCAAAAGGTGCATCCGGATTTACATTGACCCTGTAACCGGAAAAAAATCCGCCGTTCGTCCTGATGATCGAACCGGAATAACCGGCATTGAACAGGCCGTTGTCCAGTACCGTACTGCCGTTGATAATGACCCTGATACTCTGTGAGACCACGCTGTTGTTGTCCCGGGCAAGGAACGTGATCACAGAATTAGTTGGAATATTAACGGTGTTGGAAACAGGATAAATATTGGTAAAAGAGGGCGGTATGTCCGAGCTCACGATCCCGGTCGCCTCCGGGGAATACCATGATTCATTGGAGTACGGCGTGTTCCTGTCCAGGGTCGTC
>JAQTRT010000199.1 GCA_028711675.1 bacterium
CCGGCCTGTAAGCGACCACTTCTTCGGTTTCATTGTTCTTTACCAGGAACCTGATCTCCCCGGTCCGGCTGTCATAAGAGATCATCTTTTGAATATTGCTGAAATCGTTTTCCATAATATTCCTGATCTTCAGGAATGATACCTTATTAATGAATTCCTCTGACTTTCTGTCGTATATTTTTTGATTGGCCCGGATAAATTGAAGGATCATCAGAAGAAAGGAACTGAAGATAAAAATAACAAGTACCACTTCGAGCAGGGAAAAACCGTTCTTTTTTTTAAATAAACGTCTCGAGCCTGTATTCACTTGTCGTACCTCGTTTAGCCGGTTTCCATGACACAGAGACCTGTATGCGGACCATTTCATCCGGAGATATTTCCACAAGGCTGGTCCTTTCGTATTCCACACGTTCGCCTTTGGACACCTCGAACCTGATGGTCTCCCGGATAAGACCGGGCTTTTCCGCCAGGAGGCGGGACCTGATGTTCTTCAGGAAGAGGATCTTCTCTTCAGCCAGTTTTACGGCATAATAGTATTCCCTGTTCCTGCTCTCAGAGGAGAACGTGTACAGATAAAGCCGGGTAATGCCGAGGCTGACAAAGGAGAACATGAAGATGGCGATCAGCACCTCGATGAGCGAATAGCCTTTACTGTTTTTTTTCATTCCTGCTCCCTGATTCCTGACGGCTGATTCCTTTTCTTTGCGCCTTAGTGGCAAATCTTTCTTTTCCTTCCTGTCCTCTGATTCCTGTTTATTTGAATTGATGCTCGCCGGCCGGAGCCTGGAGGTCGTCGTCTGTGTTCGGGATACCGTCCCTGCCTGAGCTTGAGAGCATGTAATTCATGTCAGGCTGGTTATTCTCTGCTGCGGTCCTGTAATTATACGGCCTTCCGAAACCGTCGGTCAGGGCCTCTTTGCCCAGGAATTTTTCCTTTACCAGGCCGTCCAGGGAATCCGGGTATTTCCTGAATTCCATGAAATAGGTCTCCAGGGAAGCCTGCAAAGTCTGGAGCTCGGTTTCCGTGGCCTTGATCTTGGAGGTGATAAGGAACCGGGAGACGGACGGGACAGCGATAAAGGCAAAGACGCCCATGATAGCCAGTACGATAAGGACCTCGATCAGGGTCACGCCCTTCTGGTTTAACCTGATTTTTTTATCATGCATAATATTTTCTCCAAATAAGAATACGTTGATAATATTTAAAAAATTTTAAATTTGTGTTAATCTGCGTTTTCTGTGGCTTCCTCTCTTTTCCTTCCTGACTCCTGTTAACTAACTCCTTTTCTTCGTGTCTTCGTGCCTTAGCGGCTATCTTTCCTTCCTGATTCCTGCCAACTGATCCCTTTTATCTCAATTTTATCATGATCTCCACGCGCCTGTTCTTCTTCCTGTTCTCGTCATTGTCGTTCGGGAACAGGGGTTTATTATCGCCGTATCCCGCTGCCGCGTACAGATCAGACCTGATTATTTTCGTATTAGCCAGAAAACTCAACACGGACTGGGACCGTTTTTCCGAAAGCTTCTGGTTATACTCTTTCGGCCCGATGTTATCCGTATGGCCGTCAATGCTGATCCTCTCGATGTTGTCCCTGTTCTGTTTCAGCACGTCCGTGACCTTGTTCAATATCTTTTTGGCTTCAGGGTCCAGGGCGGAGATATTCTTCTTGAACAGGATATCCGTGAAACGGATGAGCAGCGTTTTCTTCTGCTGTTCGACGGCAAGCTTCGTATCCAGCCTGAATCGCGGGGTCTCATATTTATCGCCGGCCGTGTCCTCGTATTTCAGCTGATAGGAACAGTCTGCGCCGTTCGGAAGGACTTCGCCGGACGCGCTCTTTCCGTCCCACTCCAAGGCAGGCTTGAAATCCTTTTCCCCGGAAAAGGTCCTGAAAGACCGTCCGTCCATGAGGGAGATATCCACGTCCCATTTATTGATATCATCCTTTATATTGCCGAATTTCAGGACCACCTTCTCCTTGCCCGGGATGAATTTGTCCGGCTCGGTCCATGACTTGATATCCGACTGTTTTACATTCCCGGCCTCAGGCAGAGCCGCGCCGGTCTCAGACCGCATCGCCTCTTCTGTTCCCGATACAGGCTGGTCCGGTATTTCTTTGGTTTCTTCAACAGAAAGTTCCGGGCTGGCCGGCACTTCTTCTTTGCTCTTTTCTTCAAGCATCATCTTTTGGGCTTCAGCTAAATTCGTGGTAGTGATGATACCGTAGAGCACATAAAGCTTTTTCGAAAAAGGCCCCTCACCAAGATAACAGGTCTTGTCATTGATAATTATGGAGAATGGCTCCCCTTCCTCCTGCCAGTCCCCGAACTCCGGGGATGAAAGGTCGATGGAAAATCCGTCCACGTGATAAGGTCTGACCAGGAGCCCGTTCCCGCTGATCTCCGCCCTGATCCGTGAATAGGAACCTGATCTTTTTATGATCTCCAGCCACCTGGCATAGTTAAAATCCAATGAATCCGTCTTAAGATCGACCTTTTCCGCCTCATCATCCATTTCACCTCTGCACAGATCAAGGATATCATCAGCCTGGGCGGCATCCTTGTTCCTGATGCTTATGGGAAATCCCTTTTCGCTGATAAGGTCTTCCAGCAGGTCCAGGGATTTTTTATCCGCACCGCGCTCCGGGATAAAAATGACGCTGTCATAAAGGCCGATATTATGCATGGCCACAGGGTCGCTTCTCAGGCAACGGATCACTTCCTCAATGTCCTTCCGGCCCAGGAGGATCACGCCTGACGCAAAGGAATAGGGATTATAATAAAGGATCTTCAGGCCGTCCAGGCCCGAACCGACCCAGTATATTCTGTGCTTATCGATGCCCTTCCGGGAGGCAAGGTCTTCGATATCGCCGGCTGCCTTGATCGTATCGGCCAGGCAGGCAAAGAACTTTTGCTCATCGCAGTATTTTTTAACGTCCTGCCTGGTAAACAGGCCTGATCGGATCAGCAACAGAGGATATTGCCCGGAAGTATCGAATTGTGCAGGGGAAAACAGGTCGAAAGAATGAAGACGGATGATAAAAATGAACAGGATAAAAAATAAAAATATGGTTCTTTTCAGCATCTTTAATCCGGCTGCTCGCCCAGGGCCTCGACATCAGCCAGGTCTTTATGCCGGGCCAGGCTCTTTTTATTCAGGATAAATTCGTGTTTCCCGATAAAACCGGCCTCCACATCGCCGTACGCGCCTCTGACGCAATGAGCTGCGATCTGTTCCCATGTCACGCCGGTCAGCGAAGTGAGGAGATCGATGCGGACAGGGGACACGCCAAGCTGCACGACTTTTTCAGGCAGGGAAAAGTCCTCTTCTTTCAGGCCCAGAGAACCGAAACCGAAATCCCCGAGCGCGGCCAGTACCTTGCGCGCGTTCCCGCTGTCAGGCCTGACCAGGATATCGATATCGCCGGTATAACGCGGCGCGCCGTAAAAAGCCAGGGCATAGGCGCCCACAATGACATATTCAACGTTGTGCGCGTTGAATAATTTTAATAACTCTTTGAATTCCTGCTGCAGTTCCATTCAACTGCCTCCTTAGAAATTCGACTGCTTCGATGCGTTCACGGAAGGACTTTTTCAGCCAGTATTGCAGGTCTCCCCCGGTTTTTAATGCGTCATGGAATCCGCGGATCTTAATTGTTTTTTGGACCATATGTGCTTTCCCTGAATATAATATAAAAAATTACAATATTTTGTCAACCAGATAAACATATACCGGCCCAGCGGCCCTGCGGGAAAAGCCTGAAGTTCCTGATATCAGCATGCAGCAATAGGAACAACGGAGCCGTAGCATCAGCGCCTGGTCTCAAATCTCCAGATCTCGGAATCAATGTAATATTCCGTTCCGTTCCAGCCGCGTATGCGCCAGTAATAAGTTTTGTCATATCCGAGTTTTTTAAGTATCGTATAATACTGGTTCCCCTTAGCCTGCTGCACAGGCGGAATGGGGCTGAAGCCAAGTGTATCGTTCTTGCTCTCAAAAGCATGGAGAACATGCGTAAAAGCCTCGTCATCCGCTATCTGGACCTGGAAATGGAGCGTTTTATTGTTCTCTTCCCCGGGTATCTCCCATTTGAAGGTCGGGGAAATGTTATGGACAGAAGTGTTGTTCAAGGGATAGATCAGAGAGATCATATTCTGTATGGTCAATGGCCCGGGACTGTAACTGTATACAGGAAAGTTGACACCATCGTCGATCCGGGCATAAATATAGTATGAGCCGCGTGGAACAGCGCTGATATTCCAGGTATAGCTGCCGTTCGTGCTGTCCGCGTCCTCGCTCAATCCGTCCGCGATCAGTGTGCCGTCATAGCCTGTGCTGTCCGTGTCATAATACAGGCTGATCTGCGCGTCATTGTCCGGATCGCTGTCTCTCCAGGTAATGGTATAAGTCTTGCCGGCCTTGTCATTAATACCGTCAGGTTCGATGACAGAGATCGCCGGCGCGGTATTCAGGAGAATATTCGTCGCTTCGACAGCGCCGATATCATATCTCCCGCCGGCCGGATAAGGCCGCCTGGTGCCGAAGAAATCATTGGTCAGTTCGCTGATATACGCTCTGGGATCGATCCCGGCATTGATGCAAGGTGAATTAGGCTGGAGGTGGATCATGTCAGGCTCCATCATCGGATCAGCCACGATATTCCCCCCGCAGGCAATATCAGGAATTGAGTTTAATTGTTCTTCATTTGTAAAACAAATGTTCATATTCACATTAGAATAGTAATGATTATTATCAGGGATATAAAAACAATTATTACTAAACACATTGGCCCCAGGGCTGTATTCAATTATTTTGATATTATTAAATACATTATTTACTATTATGGAATTATACAAATTATCTAATAAAACGCCGCAATCAACACCATTTATAGTATTATTAATTAATTTTATTTCGCTACTCCCACACTGTATAATTTCTGATAAATTATTACTAAAAAAATTATTATAAATATTTACTGTATCGTTTGAAAACAATAAATCTGGTATTGAATTATTATACATTATATTATCTTTAAAATCGATTATGCTATTGACAGCATACATCCCGCCACACCTTGGACTATCTGAACGCCCATAATGATTTCGACTAATTAAATTATTATAAATCAATAAAGTACTAGAAGTAACATAAAGCCCTGCCCCTCTGCCATCCCAAAAATAATTATTTGTAATAATATTATTAATTATAACACATGAACTATTTTCAATATATAAACCACTCCCTCGATCTGCATTTGTATTATTACGTATTATATTATTATTAATAATAGGCAAACTATTTTTAATTGCTATTCCCGCACCTTGATTACCAGCATAACTGACAGAGTTATTTTGTATAATATTACACCAAATTTTTGAATAACTATTCTCAAGATATATTCCCCCACCATAAGCACGATGCTCATAATTTTTGTTATAATTATGATTAATATTATTTTTAAATATGTTAGGTGAGCTATTTATTAAACACAAACCAGATCCTAAACATATTGCACCATCAGATTCTATCATATTATTTTTAATATCATTGTTATTAATAAATAAATTCGTATTACATCCATTACACGATATTCCACTTCCATAAACTGTACCTTGCGAATGCATCCCACCATGGAAATACCCATTTGAAATAATTAAACCTTCTATACAAGTATATAAATTTATATTTTCTATATAAACACATCCTCCATCCCCAGTCCCATCAATCTTTGTCCTGTAATTCGCCAAGCTCAAATCCCTCTGATTAAAATCCTGCGAATAACCGCCCAGCAGGCTTACGCCATTGGACATGATGACATGTTCCTGGTATGTGCCCTCCGAGATATACACACTGTTCGACCCGATCTCCCGGGCGACCCGGATGGCATGCTGGATCGTCCGGAGCGGCAAAGCCTTTGTCCCCGGG
>JAQTRT010000200.1 GCA_028711675.1 bacterium
TCTATTATATACGGGCCTCCTGGCGCTCCAGGCTCTCCTGACAGGATGCATCGAATCCCTCATGGCCAGGCTGCGCATGACGCACGTTCCCCAGTTCATTTTTTTTATCACGGCCATCAGCCTGTTCCTGTTCTTTATCATCATGGTGAGGCCGTTCCCGTAATGGAGACAGAAACCGTATGATCAATTTTTTACTGGTTATTTTTGTTATATCCATGCTGTATGCCGCGACCACCAGCAGGATGGAAGCCAATGTCAAGGTCTTATCCATCCAGGGTGTCCTGTTCTTTCTCATGGTCCTGCCCAATTTCAGCCATATTCCATTCTCTGATTTTCTGTTCCTGTGCACGGAGACCCTGGTCGTCAAGACAATTCTGATACCCCTTATTTTAATGTATATCATCAGGAAGAACAAGGCTTACCGGGAAGTGGAGCCTTATATTCCGGGCTTTTATTCAATGGTCATTACAGCCGTTCTTTTTGTTTTCGGGTTCATCATGGCATATTACGCGGGCCGGGTCAGCCATGACGTGAAGCCGCTTTATTTCGGCATCTCCATGTCGGTCATCATGACCGGGCTTTTCATCATCATGAGCAGGAAGAAGATCATTACGCACATCATGGGCTATATGTTCATGGAGAACGGCATCTTCCTGCTGTCTCTTTCCGTTGCCAGGGAGATGCCTCTTATCGTGAACCTGGGTATCCTGCTCGATATTTTCGTAGGCGTCTTTATCCTGGTGGTCTTTTACAATAAGCTCAGGTCAGCCTTTGAGTCCGAGAAGATGAACATCGATAAACTGGACTATTTAAAGGATTAAAATGCTTAATGGAATAAATATCATACCGCTCCTGTTCCTGTTGCCTGCCGGGCTGTGTATCCTGCTTATCCTGTTCCGCTCCAGGGTGCTGAACGCTGTTTCGCTTCTCCTGTACCCGGTCGTTTATCTGGCCGGTACGGTGAAACTGTATCTTTATCCTGAGGCCGGGTCCCCTTATTTCCAGTCAGACCCGCTCAATCTGTTTTTCATGTTCGTGCTTGGCATTGTCTTTTTTACGGTCACGCTTTACCATATCCGGTATCTCCGCCATTCCAAAGCCTTGATCATGCGCCAGACCGTGCATGTCATCCTGTTCCTGCTTTTTGTCGTATGCATGACAGGAGTGCTCCTTTCCCAGCACCTTGGCCTGCTGTGGGTTTTTGTGGAAGCCACGACGCTCATCAGCGCGCCTCTCATCAGTTATGAAAAGTCGAAATCGTCGCTTGAAGCAACGTGGAAATATATCTTCATCTGTTCCATAGGAATTTCCCTGGCATTCGTGGGCATCATCCTGCTCACTTTATCGGGCGGCCCGAACAATTCCCTGTTCTTCAGCGATTTGTACCGGAACGCGTCCTTGTTCTCTTTGTTCTGGCTCAAGCTTTCTTTGCCTTTCATCCTCATCGGGTTCGGTACAAAGATGGGGCTCGCGCCCGTGCATGCGTGGCTGCCTGACGCGCATTCCGAAGCGCCTTCGCCTGTCTCTGCCATGCTCTCCGGAACATTATTGAACACAGCCTTATTCGCCATATTAAAGATAAATAAAATAATGCAGCTCGCCGGGCTCGGGACATATTCCCATGTCCTCTTTTTATTGATGGGTTTTATGTCCATCTTCGTGAGCGCGGTCTTTATCTTGCGGACCAATAATTACAAGCGCATGCTGGCGTATTCTTCCATAGAGAATATGGGTATCATCACCATTGCCATGGCTCTGGGCGGGGCAGGCGCTTTCGCGGGATTTCTTCATATCGCGGCGCATTCGTTCAGCAAGGTCCTGCTTTTCCTGACAGCAGGCAATATCCTTCACCAGTATAATACAAAGGAGGTCAGCAGGGTGGAAGGCATTCTCAGGCAGGATAAGATGACAGGCTGGCTCTGGATCATGGGCTTCATTTTTATCGCTGGCTTTCCGCCCGGGCCCGGCTTTATCAGTGAGATACTCATGGTAAAATCGTTCCTGAATATGAAATATATAGTGCTGATGGCCCTGTTTGTCCTGCTCCTTACATTTATCATTTTCGGCCTTGCCAGGACTATTTTTAAAATGAGCTTTGGCCAGGGCCCCGTGAGACCGGCCGGGAAGAAGTATGCGGTGCTGGAATACCTTCCGCAGATCATCCTTATCATTGTTCTGGCTGTGATAGGTATTTTCATGCCGGATATTATATACAGATTGATTCAGGGCGCCCTGGGATGTATTTGAAAATTTCTTGTAACGGCGGGTTTTTAAACCCGTCGTTTATTCATTGTTTATGGAGATAGAAGCAAAATGAACGTATCTGAAAACAAGAATGTGCACCTGATAAAATTAAATGACATCCCCTGTTTCGACCGGGATGATTTCCTGGCCCAGCTCATTATCCGTTGCAGGATGGACAAAAGGGTGGTCGCGTACTTCGGCGTGCCTGAAAAGAGCCGTGTTAAAGTGTATGCCGTGCTGGCTGATGATGAGAGAGGCGGGGTCCATGTCTCTTCCGCGTTTTTCCCGGAAAAAGGTTCCTACTCCTGTCTGACTCACCACCTTCCTTCTTTTCATATGTTCGAGCGCGAGCTTTTCGAACAGACCGGCATTCTCCCGGAAGGCCATCCCTGGCTCAAGCCGGTCAGGTACTGCCATGACCGCGCTGACAGGAAGAGCAGCATGGCCGGTTATCCGTTTTATACCATACCCGGCGAGGAAGTGCACGAAGTGGCAGTAGGGCCTGTGCATGCGGGCGTGATCGAGCCCGGCCATTTCCGGTTTATGTGCAACGGCGAGAAAGTGTATCATCTGGAAATACAGCTGGGTTACCAGCACAGGGGAGTGGAAGAACTGTTCCCGGCACACGCCCGGTTCATGCCGCATTTGGCTGAATCCATAGCAGGAGACACGGCCATCGGCCATAACCTGGCCTATTGCCAGGCCATGGAAGCCCTGGCAGAC
The DNA here is from genome assembly GCA_028711675.1 of bacterium. Lineage (GTDB taxonomy): Bacteria > Spirochaetota > JAHITG01 > JAHITG01 > JAHITG01 > JAQTRT01. The sequence continues at coordinate 2,968 of JAQTRT010000200.1, forward strand.
ATCGAGGTCACGGAAAACGCAATGCTTATCAGGGACATAGCTTTGGAGCTGGAGAGGATCGCCGTGCATATCAACGACCTGGCAGCCATAGCCAGTGACGTGGCTTATCTCTTGGGAAACGCGGTACTGGGCGCAGTACGTACCCTGGTCATTAATACAACGCAGGCCGTTTGCGGCAACCGGTTCGGCAAAGGCCTGATCAGGCCGGGCGGAGTGCTTTTTAACATTGATAAAGCGGACCGGCCTGAGATAAAGAAGACATTGAAGAGAGTGAAAGATACGGTCAGGGATATGTGCGGCATCATGTTCAGCTCACCGACCGTGCTCTCACGCCTGGAGAAAACAGGAGTTGTGGAGATGGAAACAGCGCACAGGATCGGCCTTGTGGGAATGAGCGCCAGGGCATCAGGCCTGGGCCTGGATATCAGGTCGGATTTCCCGGATAAGGTCTATGGGGAATTGCAAATACCGAAGATCGTGCTTCCGAACGGCGATGTGTATTCACGGGCCAGGATCCGTTTCCTGGAGATATTAAGCTCCATAGAATTTATCGAAAAAGCCCTGGACGGGCTGAGAGAAGATGGGACCATGCGCGAAGCGGAATACAAGCTGGAAAAAGAGAGCATGGCGATTTCCCTGACAGAGGGCTGGCGCGGTGAGATCGTGCATGTCGGCCTGACGGATGAGGACGGAAAGCTGGTCCGGTATAAGGTGAAGGACCCCTCGTTCAACAACTGGTTCGGCCTTAGCCTGGCAGTGCGGAACAACGGCGTATCCGATTTTCCGCTTTGCAACAAGAGTTTCAATCTCTCCTATTGCGGCCATGATCTATGATTTTCTGGTTTTTTATAGCGGCGGGTCTTTAGACCCGTCGGATATCTGTCGTTAACCTAAAATATTTTGGAGACATAGATGTTAAGGATCATTAAAATGCGTATCAGGCAGGGCTTCCAGACCATCAGGGACATCAGGAAACCCGTGCTCACGGAAAAATTCCGCGGCCTTCCTGTGCTGGACCCTGAAAAATGCGAAAAGAACTGTAAGGCCTGCAGAGAGGTCTGCCCGGCAAAGGCCATCACGCAAAAGCCATTGAAGCTCGATATGGGAAAATGCACTTTCTGCGGAGACTGCCAGAGGGCGTGCAAGGAAGGCGCGATCCGTTTCACGAATAATTACAAGACCGCGGCCACCCGGAGCGACAGCCTGGTCATTGAGAGCGGAAAACAAAATTATGAGGAATATGCCGTTAAAGTGAACAGAGAAATAAAAAAGATGTTCGCCAGGTCATTGAAATTCAGGCAGGTCTCTGCAGGCGGCTGCAATGCCTGCGAAATGGAACTGAACGCCTGCTCCAACGTGAATTTTGACATGGCCAGGTTCGGCATCGAATTTGTGGCATCACCCAGGCATGCTGACGGCCTTGTTATCACAGGCCCGCTTACAGAGAACATGGCGGATGCGCTAAAGGATACATATTCTTCCATCCCCGAACCGCGTATCATCATCCTTGTCGGCGCCTGCGCCATCAGCGCTGGCATCTTCGCTGATTCATCTGCTTTGGACCGAAAATTCCTGGATGACCGCAAGCCCGACCTTTTCATCCCCGGCTGCCCGCCGCATCCGCTTACCTTCATAAACGGTGTGCTGGGATTGCTGGGGAGATAAGATAACGGTTTTAATTTTATACTGCTTTTAATGTTCTTGATTTCCTGTTTTAATTTATATAACATATATTATAAACTGGTAATACTCAGTGTGGGAAAAATTCAAATAAAAGGTATAATGTGTCAGATACTTATACTAATTTATGGAGTTTTTTGGAATTTCATTTTTAAGAGTATATATCCTGATTAATTTAAAGTTATATAATTTTATTGGAGAAAAGACATGGAAAATATAAATGCAATTTTTCTTTTAAAAGTTATCGCCCTATTTGTATTAGTATTGCTTGCTTATATTAGTCGTAGAACACTTAAAGATGCTGATATAGGTGCCTTAGGAGATGATAATGAAGGGAAAAGAATAATTGTTTTTAAATTAATTTTTAATTTATATTTATATCTAGCTTTAGTATTAATTCTTATTGCAAGATTATTTGAATTTTTAAGTAATGAGTTATTTATAGCACTGTTTATTGCTGGTTTAGCTGGTTTAGGAATAAAATTAAGTTCCGATATAATAAAAAAATATTATGGGAGAATTATTTATAATAATAATAACAGGTGTTGTTGTGTAAAGGGTATCGGTTCTTGACGGGCTGTTGCCCAAATCGAAAAAATACAAAAAATGGAGGGACACGATCTATAAAACATATTAAAATTTATCGTTTCTTTCGGGCTTGATAAATCAAGCTCCTGCAAATTCATTTGGGCAACAGCCCGTTGCTATTTGACAAATAAAAATAAAAGCGTTATATTATTGAATCAACATTATTCATCGGAAAATAATAATGAAATTATTGAAAAAGATCTTAATGGGATTTTGCCTGGTTATTGGTTTAATATTGATTATTATCGCAATTCAATATGTATGGCACGGTAATCCGAAATCAGTATCGAATAAATTAAAGAAAACAATTGTTGCGCACAGGGGATTGCATATTAATTATCGAAAAGGGACTTACGATCCCAGAACCGGATGTGAAGCAGAACATATTTATCCGCCAAGCCATGATTATATCGGCAATACAATCAGATCGATAAAAGCTGCATATGGATTTGGCGCGGATATTGTGGAAATAGACATCCGGAAAACCTCAGATAATGATCTGGTTATTTTTCATGATTACATGCTTGATTGCAGGACAGACGGAACAGGACTTGTTGCAGGACATGATGTCAGCTATTTAAAGAAGCTTGATATCGGGTATGGCTATACGGCAGATAATGGAAAATTCTTCCCTTTCCGCGGAAAAGGGATCGGGCTCATGCCCACACTGGA